>DATKFK010000635.1:0-2216 GCA_035544375.1 Thermoanaerobaculia bacterium | reverse complement strand
CGCTCGGACGCATTCAGTGTCTGGAAGCAGGAGACCTGCAGCCGTCGTACCGCATGACATGCACAGCATCGACCAAATGGGCCCCACGTCATCTACTCAAAGTTAACGTGACAATGCTCAAGGGCGGCTTCCGGTGCCAGTTTCTCGCGATCTCGGACGCGCGACAGCCCTCCGAACGCCCGGCTGTCTGGCGGGGTCCGCATGCACGACAAGCCTCTTTATCGGACACAGGTTGTCCCGACTTTTCTTACCGCGCCTATTGCAGGGGTTGCCACAATTGCGCCGCTCGGCGAGAATCGCCCGCGCCTCGGGCACCGGTCGCCGTGCCGAGGGCGGGCGCGGCAGAGCGGGGCGGCCAGCCGCGTGCGATGGGAGGATGACGGATGCCGCCTGAGCCGCAGGACGCCACGCCCGGACCGGCGCCGTCCGCCAGCACCCCCGCTCGCGCCCCGGCCGCACCGGAGCAAGCGCGCCGGTCCGCCGAGACCGCGCGGCTCTATGCCATGGACTGGAAGACCTTCACCTTGTGGTGCGAGGCCGCCGGTCTCGCCGCCTTGCCGGCCGCGCCGGCGACAGTGGCAGGCTTCCTCGCCGCGGCGGGCGCGGCAAACTGCGGCGCGGGCGCGCTCGGCCGCCGTGCGGCGGCGATCGCCGAACGCCACCGCCAGCTGGGACTGCCGTCGCCCGCTGCCGATCAAGCGGTCCGGGCGATCCTCCGCGCGGCCCGCCGGGCCGCCACGCCAAGACGGCCGCCGCCCAGGCGACCGGCCCAGCTCATTCGCATGGCCGCGATTTGCCCAGGCGATCTTGCCGGGATTCGCGATCGCGCCCTGCTGCTGCTCGCCGCCGCCGGTCTCGGCCGCGCCGCGCTGGTCGGCCTCGACGCCGAGCATGTCCACTTCACCGCAACTTCGGTCGCACTCGCCATCCGCCAGGCGGGCCCTGACGATGATGGGCGGCGTACCGTTGCGGTGCCGCGCGGCGCGACACTGGCCACCTGCCCAGTGCAGGCGCTGCAGGACTGGCTGCGCAGCTCGGACACGCGGTTCGGGCCGGTATTTCGGAAAATCGACCGCTGGGGCACGATCGAGCATCGCCGGCTCGGCACCGATGCGCTACGCCGGATTCTCGCCCGCCGGACGCCGCGGCGGAGCCGCCGCACCCGCAAGGCGGCGGCATGACCACAGCCGCCGCCAAGGCCACCGCCGCAGCCGACGCCCTGCTCGCTTGGCTGCGCGACCAGCCGCCGTCCGGGTTCCACCGTCGGGAGTCGGCGGCGCCGGCGGCAGCTGCTGCCGCGCCGCTGGACGCCGCCGCCGGGCCTCCGGAGAAACCGTCCGGCGCGGACGGGCCGCTCGGTCATACGCCGGTTCCCTTGGCCTTCCCAGTGCCGGCGACAGAAACGGCAGCGGCGAGGCCACTGCCGCGGACGGCAACGCCGTTCGGTGCGGGTGATGATCATGGCGCCCCGCTCTCTCTCGCGCATACCGACTGGCTGTACCACCACCTGTCGATCACCGGACCGGACGCCGCCCTGGTGGCGTTCCAGATAGCGGCGGCCGGCGCCGGGGTCATTCCCTGGCATCTCGACCTCGACCGCCTTGCCGAAGACTGCTTCCACCGTCTGGTCGCGCCACCACCGCCGCGCCAGCGCAGCCTGAGCCTGGCCGGCGCCCGCATCGTCGCCGGCCAGCTGCGCGACGCGGTCGCCCGCCGCCACGACCTCGCGGTCGCCCGGGTCGGTCGCAGCCAGGCCTGCCCGTTCGACCTGCACGCGCTGGTGCCGGTACCGGCAGACATCCTGCGGCGCGGCCCGGATGATCCGGTTTCTCTCCAGTGGCTCTGGGAGCATTGGGGCACCACACGGGCGTTGCGCCATGTCACCGCGGATCCGGCCGCAGGCCCGGACCGGCAGCCCCAGCCAGGGGGCGAGAGCGGGATCCGGATCGGCTTCTGGTCGGCCGACTGGTCGCCGTGGCGCGCCCTGGCGCGGATCGCCGCCGGCTTCCCGGCCCTGCGCTTCGCGCTCTGTCCTGCGTATGACCCACCATGATCGACGCCGGAGACAGCGTTGCGGTGGCACACGGCACCAGACCGGACCCGTCCGGCTGGGAGGACCAGCCGCGCGTCGTTCGGGGCGACACGGCACCCATCCTGTCGGTCGACGGCGTCGAAGGTCCGCTCGACTGGCTGCTGGAAATGGCGCGGGCCAAGAA
>DATKFK010000634.1:0-8494 GCA_035544375.1 Thermoanaerobaculia bacterium | reverse complement strand
GACCGTCCTCGCGCATGCGCGCGAAGGCGACCAGGGAGGCCGTGCCGTAGCAGGCGATCTCGACCCACAGGTGCGGGTATTGCGCCGCGATCACCGAGCCTGCCGCGAAGGCCTCCGTGGACTCGCCTGACGGGAACGAGGCGTTGCCGCTGAAGGGATGGAAATCGTAGACGCCCTTGTGCGTGGCCGGGCGGCTGCGGCCGGCGATCTCCTTGATGCCAGTGGTGATCACCCCACCGGCAAGGATGCTGGCGAACAGGCCGTCGACCGCGGTTTCCTGGGCCTTGACGTCGGAGCCTAGGCGGCCGCCGACGTAGAAGAGGCCGAGCACGCCGAAGGCGGCGTAGTTGCCGAAGTACCGGAAGTCGTTGGACAGGGTGGTTTCCAGCGGAGCGTCGCCGCGCAGCGCCTCGGTGCGCAGGTGCTTGTCCGCCAGGGTGAGCGCCGCGGCACCTGCCACCCCCACCCCGAAGACCGTCCAGTCATGGCCAGTCCAGTTTGCCGGCGCGGTCAGGATGTCGCGGGCATCGACGGCGAACAGCTTCCAGACCGGCATGCCGGCGGTGACGCTCTCGGTGGCCGCGGCTTGGGGGACGCTCCGCGTTGCCGGCGAGAAAGCGTTCCCGGCCTCTCCTCCGGGCGGCGGAGCGGCGGCGCTGCCGCCATCCGATGCCGGCAAGGCCGGCTGGAGCTGGCCGTCTGCCTGCGCCGACGGTGGTGGCGGTGGCGATGGCGATGGCGTGGCGGCGTTGCCGGCCTCCAGGCCGGCCGTGTCTGTGGTTGCCGGCGCCGTGGTCTGATCGCCGGCCGGCGCGGCAGCTTGCTCGCTGGCCGCTGCCGCGGGTGCCGCGAGGGGCTTCTGGGCCAAGGCGGTGTGCACAGCCCCACAGGCCAGGAAGGCGATGGCCGCCAGGCCATGGACCGAGGTCAGGGGGCACATCCGACGGCGGATTCTGCAACGGTGCGTTTCGACAGGCTGGATCATCGCGCCACTTCCTCCCGGCTGGTGTCCCGCTAGGGACACTGGGCCGTCCCAAGGACGCCGCCAGACCCGGCTGCAAGATCCGGACCCGTCAGGAGCGGGCGCGCTGCCAGAACAGGAGCGCCGTCACCACGAAGCCGATGACCACCACGGCGGTGCGGGCCTTCTCCTTGCCGATGACCTGGGCAAGGCGGGCGCCGCCGTAGCCGCCGGCGATCGAGCCGGCCATCATCAGCAGCGCCACCGGCCAGACGACGGCGCCGCGCAGGATGAAGTAGGCCGCGGCGACGCTGTTGATGCAGAAGCCGAAGAAGTTCTTGAGGCCATTCATCGCGAAGATGTTGGTCAGCCCCAGGAAGCCCAGCACCGCCAGCATCAGGATGCCGATGGCGGCGCCGAAGTAGCCGCCGTAGATCGAGATGCAGAACTGGAAGAAGATGGCGGAGACCCAGCGCGCCCGCGACAGCCGCAGGCTGGGCGCACTTTCGGTCTCGGCGGCGGGCGGACGATCGGCCGCCGTCCTGCCGGCGCGGCGCCGGGCCAGGAACCCTTGCCAGATGAACAGCAGGGTGGCGAACAGCACCAGCAGCGGGGCCAGGTTGGCGAAGACCTTTTCCGGCGTCGCCACCAACAGCACCGAGCCGATGCCGCCGCCGATGATGCTTGGCACCAGCAGCGTCTTCAACCATTCCTTGTGGGTGCCGACCTGCTTGCCGTAGCCGGCCATGCTGGCGGCCATGCCTGGCAGCAAGGCCACTGTCGAGGTGGCATTGGCGATGATCGCCGGCTGGCCCAGGAACACCAGGGTCGGGAAGGTGATGATGGTGCCGCCGCCGGCCAGGGCATTTATCAACCCGCCGGTGGCGGCCGCCGCCAGCATGATCGCCACGTGGGCAGCGGTCATCGCGACGCGGCCCGGGGCGCCACGGCGCGGAGCGAAACCGCCCGCGGCGACGCGGCAAAGTGACCGGCAGGCATTGCGGTCGAAGCCTTCATCACACCTCCTTCGCCGGGTTGACCCGAGGCTCCGGGGCCGCCGGGCTCATGGAGGGTGAATGGTAGCTCACTCGGGTGCCGTGGGCGCTCCGCTGGTAAAGGCGGGGTCCTGGCCCGGCATGCGCCATCCCACCTCCTCGACCTGCTGCATGCCGCCGAAGTCAAGGCGCCCGCCGCCGCACGACGGAGATTCTTTTCTTTTCTAGCCTGCCTCCAGCACCAGGCCGACGGCGGCGGTCAGCTGCTTCCAGGCACTTTCCTCGTCCGCGAGCTGCTTGCGGCCGGCGTCGGTGAGCTCGTAGTACTTGGCGCGCCGGTTGTTCTCCGACTCTCCCCAGCGGGCCCGGATCCAGCCGCGCCGCTCGAGGCGGTGCAGCGCCGGATACAGGGAACCCTGGCGAACCTGCAGGGCTTCGCGGGAGATCTGCTGGATCCGCTCGGAGATCGCCCACCCGTGCTGGGCGCTGAGGGTCAGGGTCTTGAGGATGAGCAGGTCCAGGGTGCCCTGCGGGAGCTCGATCTTCGGGTCAGGCATGCAGTCCCCCCTTCGACTTCGACAGGGAGGCAGGATATCGGCGTTCCTGTCGAAGTGCAAGGGGACCTGGGCTGGCCGGGCTGGCCCGAGCCCGGCCCGGGGGGCTCTCAGCGGAAGTCATGGCTGGGCACGGCCAGCATCTCCTCGATCGCCCAGAACCTTTCTCCCCGCACCGAGATGCTGCCGTCGCGTTTTTGCAGCACTCCCTCGACGACCAGGCCCGGCGAGCCGACGATCAGCCGGCGATGCTGCTGCAGGAGATCGGGGGAGACGATCGCCTGCGACATACCGGTCTCGTCCTCGAGAGTGAGGAAGAGCAGCCCCTTGGCGGTGCCGGGTCGCTGGCGGACGATGACCGCGCCCGCGGTGCGAACGAGATCGCCGTGGCGGTAGCGGGCGAGGTCGGCGGCGGTGACGATGCCGCGCCGGCGCAGCTGCTCCCGGCGGTAGGAGAGCGGATGGGGGCCGAGCGTCATCTGGGTGCCGCCGAAGTCGGCCTGGGTCTCCTCGGCCGGGGTCATCTCCGGCAGGGGTGACGGCTCCGTTTCGGGCAGCTCCGCGAGCAGCGGGCCGGCGGGGCGGACCAGGCGGGCCGCCTGCCAGAGCGCTCCCCGGCGGCTCAGCCCGAAGCAGGCAAGGGCGCCGATGCTGGCCAGGGTTTCGACCTCGCCGGCCGGCAGGGCACAGCGGCTGGTGAAATCGGCGAGATCGGCGAAGGGCTCGCGCGCCTGCTCCTCCTCGACGATCAGGCCGGAACGGGAGCGCAGGCCGTGCACGAAGCGCAGCCCCAGGCGGATGGCGCCCGGTGGCCGCGGAGTGGCCAGGTCTCTTCCTGCCGGCCGGTCTTCCCAGCGGCACCGCCAGCCGGACCTTTGGACGTCGATCGGCCGGATCTCGACGCCGTGCCGCTGGGCGTCGCGGACCAGGGTCGCGGGGTGGTAGAAGCCCATCGGCCAGGCATTGAGGATGCCGAGATAGAAGGCGGTCGGGTGGTGGGCCTTGAGGTAGGCGCTGGCATAAGCGATGAGGGCGAAGCTGGCGGCGTGGGATTCCGGGAAGCCGTAGAGGGCGAACGAGGTGATGCCCTGGACGATGCCTTCCTGCGCCTCGCCGGTGATGCCGCGCGCCTCCATGCCCGAGCGCAGCCTGGCCTCGATCGCCCGCATGCGCTCGACCGAGCGCTTGAACCCCATCGCCCGGCGCAGCTCCTCGGCCTCGCCGCCGGTGAAGCCGGCCGCCACCATGGCGATGCGCAGCAGCTGCTCCTGGAAGATCGGCACGCCCAGGGTGCGCGCCAGGATCGGCTCGAGGCTCGGATGGGGATAGGTCACCGGCTGCCGGCCGGCGCGCCGCTCGAAGTAGGGGTTGGTCATGTTGCCGGCGATCGGTCCCGGGCGGATGATCGCCACCTGGATCACCAGGTCGTAGAAGTGATGGGGGTTGTTGCGGGGCAGGGAGGACATCTGCGCCCGGCTCTCCACCTGGAAGACGCCCACCGTGTCGGCCTCGCGCAGCATCTTGTAGACCACCGGATCGTCCGGCGGCAGGTGGGCGAGATCGACCCGGACCCCTTCGCGGGCATGGATGGTGGGCACCATGTCCTCGATCGCGCTGAGCATGCCGAGCCCCAGCAGGTCCACCTTGATGATGCCGAGATCGGCGCAGTCGTCCTTGTCCCACTGCACCACGACCCGTCCCGGCATGGCCGCCGGCTCGAGCGGCACGATCTCGTCGAGGCGTCCGGCGGCGAGGACCATGCCGCCCGAGTGCTGGCCGAGGTGGCGGGGCAGGTCGTGGATGCGGTGCCAGATCTCGGCGAAGCGCTGGATGCGCGGCTCGTCGGGGTCGAAGCCGGCGGCGCCGAGCTCGGCCACGAACGACTTGGGGTCGCCGCGGGCGAGGTCGTAGGTGAAGCTGCCGAGCTGGCTGGCCAGCTTGTCGATCTGCTCGGCGGAGTATCCGAACACCTTCGCCACCTCGCGGGTGGCCGAGCGGTCGCGGTAGGTGATGACGTTGGCGGTCATCGCCGCGCCGTGCGGGCCATGGCGCTGGTAGACGTGCTGGATGACCCGCTCGCGCTGGTCGCCCGAGGGCAGGTCGAGGTCGATGTCCGGCCATTCGCCGCGTTCCTCGGAGAGGAAGCGCTCGAACAGCAGGTCCATCTTCACCGGGTCGACGGCGGTGATCGACAGCGCATAGCAGACCGCGCTGTTGGCCGCCGAGCCGCGCCCCTGCGCCAGGATGCCGTTTTCCAGGCAGAAGCGGACGATGTCCCAGACGATCAGGAAGTACCCGGCCAGGTCGAGCTTCTCGATCAGGTCCAGCTCCTTCTGGATCTGGGCCTGGGCCTTGGCGCTGAGCGGCCGGAAGCGTGCCCGCGCCCCGTTCCAGGTGACATGGCGCAGGTAGGAGGGCGGGGTCTCGCCGGGCGGCAGGGGATAGGCCGGGAAGCGGTATCCGAGGTCCGCCAGGGTGAAGTCCAGCCGTTCCGCCAGCTCCCCCGTGGCCGCGATCGCTTCCGGCAGGTCGGCGAACAGCAGCCGCATCTCCGCCGCCCCCTTGAGGTGCCGTTCGCGGTGGCATTCCAGCAGGCGCCCGGCCGCGTCGAGGGTCGTGTGGCAGCGGATCGCCGTCAGCACGTCTTCCAGCGCCTTGTCCTCGGCGCGCGCATACCGCACCCCGTTGCTGGCCACCAGGGGCAGCCGCATCCCCCGGGCCAGGTCGACGAGCGCCCGGTTTCGGTGCTCCTCCTCGCGGAGCCGGTGCCGTTGCAGCTCCACGTGCAGCCGTCCCGGAAAGATCGCCGCCATCCGCCCCATCAGCTTGCGGGCCGCGTCCATCCCGCCGGCCCGCAGGGCCCGGGCCAGCGGTCCCTCCATCCCCCCGGTCAGGCAATGAAGTCCCGCCGAGTGCTCCGCGATCAGCTCCCAGGAAGCCCGGGCCTCCCCCTTCATCCGCCCCGCCGCCGCCGCCGAGAGCAGCCGGCAGAGGTTTCGGTACCCGGTCCGGCTCTCGACCAGCAGGGTGACGCGAGGAGCGAGGTCGTCCGATCCCGGGTCGTCCTCGCCCAGGGCGCCCAGGCCCGGAGCGCCCGGGGCGGCGAGCGCGCCCTGAGACGATCGGTGGTCGGCCGCCGAGCGGGTACGAGGCTGCCCTTTCCGGCCGCCTCTGCCTCGGCCTTGTTCCCGGGCCGGCAGGGAGGGGTCCGCCGCGTTGACCAGGGGAACGGCCGCCGTTGACCAGGCAGGAGGTTCCGGTACCAGTCCCAGGGGGCCCCGCTTCCCGGCCCGCCGAAGAACTTCGCGAAGGCCGCGGGTGCCCTCGCCCCAGGCGAAGAAAGCTTCCGGCGAGAGCACCACTTCCGCCCCCACCAGGGCCCGGACCCCCGTGCGCCGGGCCGCCTGGTCGAACCGAGGGGCCCCATAGACCCCGTTCACGTCCACGAGGGCCATCGCCGGCAGCTCCACCGCCGCCGCCCGCTCCATCAAGTCTTCGGGCAGGGAAGCGCCCCGCAGGAAGGAGAAAGCCGAGGCCCCGTGGAGCTCCACATAAGGGGGAGGGGGGGCCGGGCGGCGCCGCTGTCGCCGGCCGGCCTTCGCCGTCGCCTTGGTGAGGTCCGAGCCGGGGCCTGGGATCAGGTTCATGGCCTTCTTGTCTCGTTTCCCCAAACGGTGCTTGGAGTTCCTGTCGCTGTCTTTCCCCTCCCCAGAATTCAGGAGTGGACCTAGGTAACTGTAGGCGGCATCAAGGCGTAAGTCAAGAAGGAAGGATCACGGCGCGACCGCCACTCTCCCGCGTGCCCGCCAGGAAGGCTCGCGGTCCCAAATCACGATCTATGAAGAAGACCGCTCAAGCGGCAGCGCGCTCAAATCGGATGGCGTCTCCCACCTCTTCCGAGTTCAGTCCGTACTCAGTAGCGATATCGTCGATACTAATACCCGCGTCGATCAGGTCGGTCAACACAGCAGTGCTGATGCCGCGATAAGTAGTAACCGGAGCGCCAAAGGAGATCTCGGGATCTATCATGACTGTAGTCCGCGGCTTTCCGAGCGGGTCGGGCATCCACGGGTACAACTTGACGGGAGCTCCACGAGGGTTGTGCACCACGGCTTCCAAGTGGTGCTCGAATGCGCTACGGATGACGATCTGTCCACTCATTGGAAGCTCGATCAGCTGGGAGTAAAGCTCGACGAACATTCTTCCCGCCCCTGCTTTCAGCTTCGGGCTGATCAATAGGCGATCGATCCCCAGCTTTTCTTGTACGTCATCTATTGCCTTTCGAACATTGGCCATAGAGATGCCGTGCTTTGTTCGCAAGGTGCGGAGAACGTGTGCCTCCACGAGATTCGAGAAGGAAAGCCGCCTGTCGTTTGGCGTGGCCCTTTTGATGACCGGCTTGAAGTACTGACTTGGGTAGTCGAGCCCAAGAAACCAAGCCCGAATCGTTGGGGCTGGAATAGAGAGGTAGCGTGCAGCTTCGGCCATCGTATACGACGGTCGATCCCGCGCTGCAACCTGGTTCCTGGCACTGTCGCTCGAGCTTTTCACTTGGACCTCATGCTGTGGCGCACACCACGAGCCATAAGCATAGCACACCTACTCAAGATGTGATCCGTGGCATGGATGAAAGCCCTCGCCAGGAGATCGCCGCGGATGGATGCCCTCAACGGCGCTTCAGGGCCTGCGCGACTTCAGCCTTGACGGCATTCCATTCGAGGAGCTGGATCTCTCCCTGGTCCACCTGCTCGATGCGGCGTTGGAGCTCGACATCCCAGGCTTCCTCGACTCCCGTCTCAGGTACGTCGCCGAGGCTAGAGATCAACTCGGCGGCAAAGCGAGCGCGTTCTTCCCTGGGCAGTTGGAGAGCGAGCTCCAAGAGGGCCTTGGCAGAGATGCTCATGCGTTCATTCTAAGGCCGTTTAGCGCCGCGCCGCTACTGGACCGGCGGCGGGTCACTCATGCCTATGCCGTTGCCGGCACCTCGTCTCTAAGACTGCGACAACGGGAAGGGTCGCAACCCTATTTGCTCTGCACACGAAGCGTGCTTATGCCTCGCCTAATCCCTCCGATGACGGATCTTCGCTCGCACTCTACGGCAGAGCAACGAATGCTGGTTTGCGACCAATTCAACCACACCAAAGGATAACTAGGAATTATCGCACGCACGCCGACGGGTCAACCGCCATGGGATCTCTGTCCGTCGTACCGGTGTTTGTTGTGCTGCTCCTGAGCTTTTTCATCAGTCTATGGTGTGTACGGAACAATCGATCACCTGCGGTAGACAAATATCTATACGGCGGCAATAACCCAATGCTCGCTCTTTCTAGCTGCATTGGCACGGTAGTGTCTATGACCATTTCGTTCACGGCACTCATTTCGGCCGGTTACATCTTTGGATCGCAAATAATATTCTCACTCACCAGCGGCGAACTCGTAGGGCTGATGGCGATCCTACGACTTCTTCGACATAAGCGTCTTCTTCGTCAGCAAGACGCGATCACCAAGGACAGGCATCCAGACGGGGCGTCATACCTCGTCTGCTTCCAGCGCGGTCGAGCACTATTCCCATATTTTTATATTCTATACCTCGTCTTCTACTCGACGATGCTCGTCACCGAGATAGGTGTATTAAGGGCATTCTTGACATCCCTTCTCCACTTTCACTTCACAGAATTGTTCATTATAACCATGATGATAGTTTTTGTATGCTATGCGTACGTCTTTATTGGTGGCTTCAAGGCAGTGCTGATCACCGACTACTTCCAGCTTTTGATCGTGCTCACCTTTCTGGGTCTTCTGCTAGCCAATACGAACTTCAACGTGCTTCTAACTCTACCACCGCCATTCGCGGCAAAGATCAGTTGGACTCCTTACACGCTCATCATTTTGCATGCAGGAGTCTTTTTCGGAGCATTTTCCTGGACATTCGCTAACATCGACCAGTGGTACAGAACAGCCGGAACATTGCCAATAAGAGCATC
>DATKFK010000633.1:0-2923 GCA_035544375.1 Thermoanaerobaculia bacterium | reverse complement strand
TTCCTCATCGATTCGGAGCGCGGCGTCGCCTCGGGCGTGCGCCGCATCGAAGCGCTGACCGGCAGCCGCGCGCTGGGCGAGGCGCGCCGCCAGCGCACCGCCTACGCCGAGCTGGTGTCGCGGCTCGGCATCCGTTCGGGCGACTACGAGCAGCAGCTGCAGCGGGCGGAACAGCTGCGCCAGCGCCAGGACCAGCTGGAAGGCGAGATGCGGCGCCTGCGCATGCAGCTGGTCTCGGGCGGCCCGGCCGGCGGCCAGGAGGACCTGCTGGTGGACGGCATACGGGTGGTGGCGCGCGAGGTGCCGCCGGCGCCGGCCGGCGAGCTGCGCGAGATGGCCGACGCCTTGCGTTCGAAGCTCGGCTCCGGCGTGGTGGTGATCGGCACCCGCGGCCAGGACACCGTGTCGCTGGTGGCCGCCGTGAGCAAGGACCTGACGCCGCGGGTCAAGGCCGGCGAGCTGGTCAAGACGCTGTCGGCGGTGGTGGGCGGGGGCGGCGGCGGCCGCGCCGATTTCGCCCAGGCCGGCGGCCGCGAGCCGGACAAGCTGCCGCAAGCCCTGGCCGCCGTCGCCGGCGCGGTGCGCGAGCAGCTGGCGCGGTGAATGCAAACCTCCGCTCGCCGGAGGTGAACGTGAGGACAATCCCCGTGAGGCGGAGGTTGGAATGTCACAGACCAGCGTCTGGTACCTGATCGGCTTCGTGGTGGCAGTGGCAGGCCTCGCCTGGGCGGCGCACCTGGCGCACGTTCCCGGCCAGTGGATCGGCGCTACCGTGGTGGTGCTGATCGGCCTGGGAATCGCCGGAGCGGCAAAGAAGTTCGGCAGCCGCCAACCAGGTCCGCCGCCGCAATGAACGACACCGGGGCACTCCTCCCGGCAGGGCTGCCGGCCGCGGGGTCCCGGGCTACAGGACCGTTTCCCGCAGCACCTCTTCCATCGTGGTGACGGCGTCGCGGATCTTCTGCAGGCCGCTGCCGCGCAGCGTGATCATGCCGTTCTGGATCGCCTTGACCCGCAGCTCGTAGGAGCTGGCTCCCGAGAGGATCATTTCGCGGATCTCGTCCTCCACCTCCATGACTTCGTAGAGCGCGATGCGTCCCTTGTAGCCGGTGTTGCTGCAGCGTTCGCAACCGCGGCCGCGGAAAAGCTTCAGGGTGCGCGCCTCGGCGTCGGAGAAGCCGGCCTCGACCAGGACGTTGGGCGGTACCTCGGGCGCCGGTTCGCGGCAGAAGGCGCAGATCTTCCGCACCAGGCGCTGGGCGGCGATCAGGTGCACCGAGGTGGCCACCAGGAAGGGCTCGATCCCCATGTTCATCAGGCGGTTGATCGACGACGGGGCGTCGTTGGTGTGCAGGGTCGAGAGCACCAGGTGGCCGGTCATCGCGGCCTTGATCGCCACCTCGGCGGTCTCGAAGTCGCGCACCTCGCCGACCAGGATGATGTTGGGGTCCTGGCGCAGGAAGGAGCGCAGCGAGGCGGCGAAGTTGAGCCCGATCTGCTCGCGCATCTGCACCTGGTTGATACCCATCAGGTTGAACTCGACTGGGTCCTCGGCGGTGATGATGTTGACCTCGGGGGTGTTGATCCGCTGCAGCGCCGAATACAGGGTATTGGTCTTGCCCGAGCCGGTGGGACCGGTGACCAGCACCATGCCG
Organism: Thermoanaerobaculia bacterium; assembly: GCA_035544375.1. GTDB lineage: Bacteria > Acidobacteriota > Thermoanaerobaculia > Multivoradales > UBA5704 > JASLEW01. The sequence continues at coordinate 1,268 of DATKFK010000633.1, read as the reverse complement.
TAGGGCTTCAGGATGGCGTTTTCGAAGCGGCGCAGCGACTCCGGCTCGAAGCCCAGCTTCGCCATGTCGAGCATCAGCTTGTCTTTGTCGAGCAGCCGCATCACGATCTTTTCGCCGAACAGCGTCGGCAGCACCGAGACGCGGTAATCGAGGTCCTTCGCCTTGCCGCCGATCTTGGTCTTGATCTTGATGCGGCCGTCCTGCGGCAGCCGCTTTTCGGCGATGTCCAGGCGCGCCATGATCTTGACCCGGCTGGTGATCGCCTCCTTGAGCTTGAGCGGCGGGTGCATCATCTCGTAGAGGATGCCGTCGATGCGGTAGCGGACCCGGTACTCCTTCTCGTAGGGCTCGATGTGGATGTCGGAGGCGCCGCGCTTGATGGCGTCGGTGAGCACGATGTTCACCAGCTTGACCACCGGCGCCTGCTCGGACTCCTCTTCGAGCGCCGCCAGGTCCAGGTCCTGCTCCTCCTCGAGCACCTCGAGGTCGGTGCCGGTGCCGGCTTCCTCCGAGAGGTCCTCCATGACCTTCTTGAGCTCGATCGCGTGGGTCGATCCGTAGTACTTGTCGATCGCGGCCCGAATGCCGGTCTCGGCCGCCAGGACCGGCTCGACCTTGTAGCCGGTCATGAACTTGACGTCGTCCATGGCGAAGACGTTGGAGGGATCGAGCATCGCCACGGTGACGGTGGCGCCGGCCTTGCTCACCGGCACGATGATGTATTTGCGCGCGATGTCGGCGGGGATGATCTTGATCACCGCCTCGTCGATCTCGGTTGCCGCGAGGTCCACCGCCGGCACGCCAAAGTGGTTGCTGAGCGCATCGACGAGCTGCCGTTCGGTGAGGTGGCCGAGCTTCACCATCGCCGCGCCGAGACGGCCGCCCTGCTCCTTCTGATAGATCAGCGCCTCCTGCAGCTGCTGCTGATCGATCTTGCCGCTGCGCACCAGCAGCTCGCCAAACTTGCTGGCCTGGCCCGTCTGCCTGCGCGTTGCGAATTCCGGTGGTGCCGCCATGCCGTCTCCTGAAGAGCCGCGCTGCCGCGGCCGCGCGCCCGCCGTGGCCAGCGGGCGTTTCGAGCCTGATCGTTGCCCCTGGGAGCCAGTCTAGCAGCGGCGGGGAAACAGGGTCAACGCGAAGAAAGGCCGTGACTTAGTGACTCCGCCAGCAACCCGGCGGCGCGCTCGGCGAGGCTCTCGGGCGGGATCTCGAGCAGGCACGCCTTGGCCTCCGCGAAGCGCCGGTGGCAGAAGCTGCAGGGCAGGCGG
>DATKFK010000632.1:0-2379 GCA_035544375.1 Thermoanaerobaculia bacterium | reverse complement strand
GCGGGCCGTCGAAGGGCAGGGCCGTGGTATTGGCGAGCGGCACGCCGGCGGCCCGGCGCTTGGCCGAGTTGCCGGTCACCGCCAGCGATCCCAGCGTCACGCCATGGTAGGCGTTGTGGAAGAACAGCACGTTGCCGCGCCCGGTCACCTTGCGCGCCAGCTTGAGCGCCGCCTCGACGGCGTTGGTGCCGGTGGGGCCGGGGAACTGGACCTTGTAGGGGAGGCCCCGCGGCGCCAGCACCAGCTCCTTGAAACGGGCGAGGAACTCGCGCTTGGCGGTCGTCGCCATGTCCAGGCTGTGAGTGATGCCGTCGGCCTGCAGGTAGTCGATCAGGCGCTGCTTGAACAGCGGATGATTGTGACCGTAGTTGACCGTCCCGGCGCCGCTGAAGAAGTCGAGGTAACGCCGGCCTTCCTCGTCGACCAGCCAGCAGCCTTTGGCCTGCCGGAACACGGCGGGAAAGGCGCGGCAATAGGTGCGGACCTCCGACTCGAGGTCCGCGAACACGGCAAGATCGGGTTCGCGGCTCATGGCTGGTCTTCCTCCTCGTGGAGCATGGCGGTCAACTGGTAGCGGACTTCTCGTCGGCGAGGCGGGCCATCTCGGCCGCTGTTGAAATGCGTAGTATCCATAACTGTGCGGCATGGGGCGGGTTGTGTGACGCCGGCCCCTCGCGCGCCGTGTGCTACGATCAGAAACCCGCGGCCGCGCTGCCTCAAGGCGCGATGGCGGGCGCCCCGACCGGGCATTCCTCGACCAGTGCGCGGGACCATCCTTTGCTTTCTCCTTGCAGGGAGCCTCGTCCTCGCCGGCTGCAAGCGGCCGGCGGCCGCGCCGGCCGCCGCCGCGCCGCAGCGCCTGGCGGTGATGGGAGCGAGCGCCGCCGAGATGCTCGATGGACTGGGCCTGCTCGACCGGGTGGTCGCCGTGGGGGATTTCGTCGATTGGCCGCCGCGGCTCAGGCGCCTGCCCAAGCTGGGCTCGTACGACGCGCCGAACGAGGAGGAGGTGCTGGCGCTGCGCACCGACCTCCTGATCACCTCGGCGAGCAAGGCGGCGCGGACCCATCTCGAGAACCTGCGGCGGCTCGGGGTCGAGGTGATGGAGCTCGAGACGGACACCTTCGACAGCGTGCTGGCGTCGCTGCACCAGCTGGCCGCGCGGCTGGGCCGCGAGCCGCGGGCGCGGGAGCTCGAGCGGCGAATCCGCTCGCGCATGGCTGAGATCCGGGGGCGGACTGCCGCGGCAGCGAGGCCCCGAGTGCTCTTCGTCGTGGGGCAGGAGCCGCTCTACGTGGCGGGCCCGGGCTCGTTCGTCGACGAGATGATCAGGGCAGCCGGCGGGCAGAACGTCGCCGCCGACGCCCGGTCGCCCTACCAGCTCGTCTCGCTGGAGGCGATGCTGGGCCGCCTCCCCGAGGTGATCATCGACATCTCCGACAATCGGCCGGACGCGGTGCGGGGCCGCCGGCTCGGCTCCTGGGAGCGGTGGAGCTTCCTGCCGGCGGTGGCGCGGCGGCAGGTCTACTCCGTCGACCCGGACCGCCTGTCGATCGCCGGCCCCCGCCTGCCGGAGATGACGGAGCTGGTCGGGAAGCTCATCCATCCCGAAATCTTCGGGGCGCCCGCGGCCGCAGAGATGGGGCCGCTGGCGGCCGGGGCCTCTTGACTCGCACCCGCGCCCCGCTGTCGGCCGGCCGCCTGCTGGCCTGGCTGGTCGGCTCGACGGTGCTGCTGGCCGCTTGCCTGGCGCTCGGCGCGGCGCTGGGGGCCGGCAGGATCCCGCTCACGAGGTTGATCGGCGGCTGGGGGCCCGCCGGGGAGACCGGCGCGCTCATCTTCTGGCAGGTCCGGCTGCCGCGGGTACTGCTCGCCGCCGTCCTGGGCGGCTCCCTCACCACGGCGGGCATCGCCTTTCAGGCAATCCTGCGCAATCCCCTCGCCGACCCTTACATCCTCGGCGTCTCGGGCGGGGCGAGCGTCGGCGGCATCCTCGCCCTGATCGCCGGCCTCGGCGCGGCGGGCGGGAGCTTCCCGGTCCAGGTCTGCGCGTTCCTCGGCGCCCTGGCGGCGCTGCTGCTGGTGGAATGGATCGCCACCGTCGAGGGCCGCCTGACGGTGTACACGCTGCTGCTGACCGGCGCCGTGTTCAACGCCTTCAGTGGCGCCTTGATCTTCTTCCTGCAGAGCCTGGCATCGATGGAGGAGCTGCACTCCATCGTCTTCTACCTGATGGGTTCGGTCCCCTCGCTGCGCTACGGCGCCATCGGCGGCATGGCCGTCGTGGCGCTCGGCGCCATGGCCATGCTGGTCGCGATGGCGCGCGACTACAACGTCCTTAGCCTGGGCGAAGAGGGCGCGATGCAGCTCGGTATCGAC
>DATKFK010000631.1:0-2177 GCA_035544375.1 Thermoanaerobaculia bacterium | reverse complement strand
CGGCCCTGGCACGCCCTGCGGCAGGCGATCTGGCCCTATCCTCCCGGCTCGCCGCTGCTGTGGCTGCTGGCGCCGCTGCCGCTCTTCTGGCGCCGCCGCTCGCCGGTGGCGGCGAGCCTTGGCGCCGCCGGCCTGGCGCTGGTCGTGATCACCGCCGCCGTCCATCCCGATCCGCGGCTGCTCTCGGTCGCGGGCCCGCTGTTCGCCGCGGCCATCGCCGCCGTCCTGGGTCCCTGGGCGCTGGCGCGCTGGGGTGCCGCCGGCGCCGCGCCGCGGCTGCTGGCCGTCGCCATGCTGGCGCTGCTGCCGGGCGCGGGCTACACGGCGCTGCTGGCGGTCCGCCGGGGCGCCATCCCTCACGATCGGGCGGGGCGGGAGAGCTACCTGCGGCGCCAGCTGCCGGGCTACGGCGCGCTGTCCTGGCTCAACTCGGTTCACGGCCGGCGCTACGCGGTGTACGGCCTGTGGGCGGAGAATCTGCGCTACTACGCCGCCGGCAGGTTCGTGGGCGATTGGTACGGCGCCGCCCCCTTCGCCGCGGCGCTGCGCGCCGCCGGGCGGCCGGCAGACCTCGCCGCGTTCCTGGCCGGGGCGGGGGTCGATCACCTCCTGGTCCGGCGCATGGCGGGGCAGCCTGATCCGGTTCCCTGCGGCGATCCGCGCTTCGCCCCTTTCCTGCGTGCCGAGCACTGTGATCCGGAGGCGAGCGTCTGGGCGGTCGCGACCCCGCCGCCGCGCCTGGCGCCCTGAACCATGTGCGGCATCTTCGGCTTCACCGGGCCTCCCGACGCCGAGCTGCTCGCGGCTCTGAGCCGGGCCCTGCGTCACCGCGGCCCGGACGGTCTTGGCGAGCTGGCCGGCCCGGCGGCGTCCTTGGGCTGCGACCGCCTGGCCATCGTCAGCCCCGCCGACGGCGCGCAGCCGCTGGCCAGCGAGGACGGCAGGGTGCACCTGGTCTGCAACGGCGAGATCTACAACCACCGGCAGCTCCGGTGCGGGCTCGAGGCGCGCGGCCACCGCTTCGCGACCGGTTCCGACGCGGAGGCGGCGCTGCATGCGTTCGAGGAAGAAGGCGCGGCGTCGTTCGCCCGCCTGCAGGGCATGTTCGCCCTGGCGCTGTGGGACGAGGGACGGCAGCGCCTGGTCCTGGCGCGCGATGCCAGCGGGATGAAGCCGATGTGCTACCTCCGCCACGCGGGGCGCTGGTGGTTCGCTTCGGAGGCCAAGGCGCTGCTGCTCGCGACCGCCATGCCGCGGCGGCTCGACGCGGCAGCGCTCGACGGCCTCCTGCGGCTGGGCTTCGTGCCGGGCTCGCGCACGCTGTTCGAGGGGATCGCGCGGCTGCCGGCGGGACAATGGATCTCCCTTGGGCAGGATGCCGAGGATGCGGAGGTGCGGCCGCGCCCGTTCGCGCCGCCGGCGCCGGAGTCGGAGTCGGCACCGGCCCGCGCGCGCACCGGCGCCGGCCGCCCGGCGGCAAGCGGCGCGGCGGCGGCGGCCGGCCTGGCGGCGGAGCTGCGCCGGCGCCTGGGTGCGGCGGTCGAAAGCCACATGGCGGCCGACGTGCCGGTCGGCGCCGCGCTGTCCGGAGGCCTGGACTCGAGCTTCCTGGTCGGCCTGATGGCCGAGCGCGCCGGAGCGGGAGTCAAGACCTTCTCGATCGGCGCCCCGGGCGATCAGGACGAGCGGCCGTTCGCGCGCGCCGCGGCCGAGCGTTTCCGCACCGACCACCACGAGATCACGGTCCATCCCGAGGACCTGTGGGCGCGCCTGCCGCGGGTGGTGTGGAACGCCGAGGAGCCGCGCACCGGGCCGCTGGTGCCGAACGACCTGCTGTTCGAGCGCGCCGGCCGCGACGTGCGGGTGCTCCTGCTGGGCGAAGGCGCCGACGAGCTGTTCGGCGGCTACCTGCGCTTCAAGACCGCCCTGCCGCCGCTCGACCGGCTGCCGCGCGCGCTCGCCGCCGGGCTCTACGGCACCCGCAAGCTGGGGGCCGCGCACGGCCTCTATGGCACCGCCATGCTTGCCGCCCGCAAGCGGGAGGACCCCCTCGCCACCTGGCTGGGGCCTGCCCTGGGGCAGCGCGGACCCGGGCGGCTGGCCGCCCTGCTCGACTACGAGCGCGGCGTCCAGCTGCCCAGCGCTCACCTGCCGCGGGTGGACCTGCTGAGCATGGC
>DATKFK010000630.1:0-5107 GCA_035544375.1 Thermoanaerobaculia bacterium | reverse complement strand
GGCTCCCCACCGTGCGCATCTGCCATCCCTATCCTCACGCACGCTTCGCCGCCATGACCCAAGGCAGGAGCCGGATGCGGTAGCACCGCACGTCCGGATCTGTGGAGGGGGTGGTCAGCAATGATCATTCCTACTCCGACTTTCGTCGCGGCCGCGGCGCTCCGCCTTGGGCGCGACAGATGATCTCGGCTGCCTGATCAGTACTGTGCGCGGCCGGCCGCGAAGCGCGCTCGCCGCGCGCCGATCCTCGCGAGCGGCGGTTGGCGGCGGTCGCGGCGGTCGCGGGGGTCGCTGCGATGAGATCAGCGCAGGTGGCTGCGCAGCCAGTCGACCGTCCGCTGCAGGACGTCGAGGCTGTTGGCGGGGCCGAGGTGGTGGCCTTCGTCGGGATAGATCACCAGCCGGGTCTCGACGCCCAGGGTCCTGAGCGCGCGCCAGAACTCGTAGGCCTGGGGCGCCGGCACCTCGGCGTCGCGCTCGCCCTGCAGCACCAGGGTCGGGGTGCGCACCGCCTTGATGAAGCTGATGGGAGAGCTGCGGGCGTAGATCCAGGGATCGTCGTACACGGAGGCGCCGAAGTACGGGATCATCCATTGGTCGATGCCGTTCTGGCCGTAGTAGCTCTGCCAGTCGACGATGCCGGCGCCGGCCACGGCGGCGCGGAAGCGCTGGGTCTGGGTGACTGCCCACATCGTCATGTAGCCGCCGTAGCTCCAGCCGTAGATGCCGGTGCGCTCCGGATCGATCGGCGCGGCAGCTGCGGCCGCGTCGATGCCGCCCAGGATGTCGCGCAGGTCGCCATAGCCGAAGTCCTTGACGTTGCCGCGGGTGAAGGCCTCGCCCTGGCCGTAGCTGCCGCGGGGATTGGGCATCAGCACGTAGAACCCCTGGCTGGCAATCACGCCGGCGACGCGAGGCCATCCCGGCTTGGAAGACGAGGCCGGACCGCCGTGCACCAGCACCACCAGCGGGTGGCGGCCGCCGCCGGCTCCTGCCGCCGGGGGAGCCAGCAGCCAGCCCTGCACCGTCTCCACGCCGGGGCCGCCGTCCAATTGCCGTCCCGCGGCTCCGCTCGGCGGCGGCGATGGCGGCGGGCCTGGCGGGGCCGGCGATGCCTGCGATCCCCCGGCCGCCACGCCGTCCCCCGGCGCCGCAGCGTAGTCGCTCGGCCAGTGCAGGCTCTGTGCGGTTCCCCAGGCCGGCCGCAGGCCGGCGTTGCGGTGGGTGAGTTGGCGCCAGCCGCGCGCGGCGAGGGGGTCGAGGTCGGCGGGCCCCGCCCACACCTCGGGCGGCCGCTCGAAGGAGTCGACGATGGCGGCGGCCATGCGGCCATCCCGCGCCAGGGCCAGGCCGTCGTGGCCTTGGCCGCTGAAGGCCGCGGCCCGGCGCCACACCCAGGTCAGCTTGCCGCCCGCCGGGTCGATCTTCGCCAGGCCGGAGGCGCCGTCGACGATCTCGAAGGCCAGCAGGTCACCGCCGGCCGCCCAGCTCAGCCAGGCTGCCGAGGCCGGCAACCCGGGAGTCAGGTCGCGCGCCGCGCCGCCGGCGGCGGGCACGGCGTACGCGTCGCCGCCGGTCACCCCCTGGTCGCTCATCAAGCCGCCGATGAAGGCGATCTCCCGCCCGTCCGGCGACCAGCGCGGGTTGGCGATCTGGAAGGGAGGCCGCAGCAGGATGGCGGCGGCGCCGGTGGCGCGGTCGAAGCGGTAGAGCCGCGCCAGCCACCAGTTGTCGTCGCCCGAGCCGCTCGCCGCCACGGCGGCGAAGGAGGCGCCGTCCGGCGACCAGTCGTACTCGTAGACGTAGAGGTCGGGCGGCGACACCTCGCGCACCCTGCCGGTCGCCGGCTCGACCGTGACCAGCCGCTGCTCCTCGCGCCTCTCGGCCACCACGCCGCTGTCGCGCGGCACGGCGTGCAGCGGACCGGCTGCCGCCGTCCGGCCGGCGATGTACAGCAACGCGAGCGAGGCGCCGTCGGCCGACCAGGCCGGCGCCTTGAGCTGACCCTGCAGATGGGTGACCTCGACCGGCCGGCCGCCGTCCAGGTCCACGACCCACAGCTGCAGCTGGGCGCACTCGTCCGGCGCCGCGACCGCCGCCCCGCCCGCGGCCGTGCCGCGGCTGGAAGAGGAGGGGCGCTGTGTGTGGGCGCGGGCGGAGCGGTCCGAGAGGAACGCCAGGCGCCTTCCGTCCGGCGACCAGACGGGGTCCTTGGCGCAGGTCTCGGCGTCCCCGGCGCTGATCCGGCGCGGCGCGGAAAGGGGGCCTTCGCCAGCGTTCCCGCCTTGCGGGTGGGCGGACCGGCCAGCAGAGGTGGTGCCGCCGGCAGCGGAGCCGGCCGGTTGGGGAAGGTCGAGGGCGAAGATCTCCGTTTGCTCGGAGGGCCGGCCGCCGGCGCCGCGCCGGCCTTCCACCCAGGCGATGCGCCTTCCGTCCGGCGACATGGCGACCGAGTGGAAGCTGTCCAGGGCCGCGGCCAGGGTCAGCATCTCGTCGATGGGCCGGGCCGCCCCGCGCGCGGGCTCGCCGGCTGCCGGCTGCGGCCCTGCTGCGAGCGCCGAGGTGCCGAGCGCCACGGCGCCCATCACCAGCGCCAGCGCCAGCGCGACCCTGGCCGGCACACCCCCTGTTCTCGCCCTCGGCTGCTTGGTGTTCATGGCGTCTCCTGGCATTCCTGCGAATCTCCGGCGCCGGACGGTTGGCGATAAAGGTCCGGCTTCAAGATCTCCATGTGGCGATCGGGGTTGGCGAGCGGCGAGAAGCCGAACTGGCGGTAGGGTCCGCGGGTACGCTCGAAGATCATGGCTCGGCTGGGCCGCCGCGCCGGGCGGCGCCCTCGATCATTCTCGCCGCGGCGGCCGCCGCCAGCAACGCCAGCCCCGCGCCGATCGACATGGTGAGCCGAAAACCGTCCACGAAGGACTCGGCAACCGCACGCTGCACCCGCGCGCGCGCCGCGCCGTCGAGCTCTCGCGGCACCTCGATCGCCGCGAGCCTGTGGCTTTGGGCCGCGATGGCCTGCCTGGCGCTCGCCGGCAGGTCGAGCCGCGCCAGGCGCTGCTCGAGACCGTGCTCGAAGGCGCCGAGGACGGCGAGGCCAAAGGCTGCCACGGCCAGCAGCGAGGCGACACGGGCGACGGCGTTGTTGATTCCCGACGCCAGCCCGGCATGGCGGGTGTCGACCGCTCCCATCACCGTCGTGGTCAGCGGCGCGACGCTGACCGCCATGCCCAGGCCGAGCACCATCACCGCGGGAAAGAACGAGCTCCAGTAGCCGGCGCCGACGCCCGGCAGGGCGAAGAGGGCAAGGCCGGCGGCGGCCACCGCCGGTCCCACGACCAGCGGCAGCCGCGAGCCGTAGCGGTCCACCAGGCCGCCGGCCCAGCGTGACAGCAGGAACATCAGCAGCACGAAAGGCAGCAGCGCGGCGCCGGCGGCGGCGGCCGAGTAGCGCTGGACCTGGATCAGGTTGAAAGGCAGGAAGAAGAGGGCGCCGCCGAGGGCGGCGTAGAGGCAGAAGGTCAGCAGGTTGGCGCCGGCGAAGGTGCGCGAGCGGAAGAGGCCGAGCGGCATCATCGGCGCCGGCGACCGCGCTTCCACCAGGACGAAGCCGGCCAGCGCGGCCGTCCCGGCGGCGAGCGCCAGCAGGGCCGAGGCGCCGACGGCGCCCCGCTCCGGGAGCTCGATAAGTCCGTAGGTGAGGCCCCCCAAACCCAAGGTGGCGAGCGCGGCCCCTGCCCAATCGAGCCGCGACGCCGCTCCGGGGTCACGGCTCTCCGGCACCTTCCAGGCTGACAACGCCAGCACCGCGGCGGCGAACGGCAGGTTGAGGAAGAACACCCAGCGCCAGGAGGCGTGGTCGACCAGCCAGCCGCCGACCAGCGGGCCGACCGCCGCCGTCACGCCGGTGAAGGCGGACCAGGTGCCGATGGCGCGGCCCCGGCTCTCCGGCGGGAAGGAGGCGCTAAGGATGGCGAGGCTGCCTGGAACCAGCAGCGCGGCGCTGGCCCCCTGCGCCACCCGGGCGGCGATCAGCCAGCCGATTCCCGGCGCCAGCCCGCAAGCCGCCGAGGACAGGGCGAAGAGGGCGACGCCGGCGGTGAACAGCGCCCGGCGCCCATAGCGGTCGCCCAGGGCACCGCCCACCAGGATGAGCGCCGCGAGCAGCAGCGCGTAGGCCTCGACCACCCATTGCACGTCGCCCACCGTCGCGCCGAGGTCCCGCTGCAGGGCCGGCAGCGCCACGTTCACCGCCGTGCCGTCGATGAAGGCCATGCTCGAGCCGAGGATGGTGGCCGCCAGCACCCAAGCGCCCTGCCGCGGAGGACAGGGGCGGGCGGCGAGCACGACGCCCTCGTCGCAAGGGGGCCGCAGCGTCGTCACGCCGGCTCTCCCGAATCGGCCGCGCCCGCGCCGGCGGCTGCGACGGCCGCTCCGACCAGCAGGGCGGTGCCGCTCAGCGAACCGAGCGTGGCAGCGGTTTGGGCCCAGGGAGCGCCTGCCGCCGCCGGTTGGCGCACGAAGCCGAGCGCCGCGCAGCCGGCGGCCAGAAGCAGCAGGCCGAGCGCCCAGTCGAAGGCCAGCGCCGCGGCCTGGCTGTGGCGGCGCAGGGCCGCCGCCGCCTGCAGCACCAGCAGCACCGACGCCGCGGCCGCCGTGCCGTAGGCGCCGAACCAGCGCAGCTGAGGCGATGCCGCCGCCGCCGGGAGGCCGGGGAGGCCGGCCAGCCAGCCGCCCCAGGGCTCGGCGGACAGCGCGAGCAGCGCGGCGGCGACGGCGGCGACGGCGAGCCGGTCGCGCGTCCTCCATCCCTGCCGGGAGAGGGCCACGACCAGCAGCGCCGCGGCACACGCGAGCTTGAGCGCGGTCAACCAGGCAGGGAGGCCGGCGCCAAGCGACGGCGCCAGCCAGGAGGGCCGGTAGGCTGCCGGCGTCAACCAGGCGACGGCCAGCACGCCCGCATCGACCACCAGCACGCCGCGCACGGACCGCAACCGCCACCCCTCGCGCCAGGGCAGCGCCAGCTGCAAGGGCCCCCGCTGCCGGGTGGCCCAGGCGACTGCCACCGCCTGCAGCGCCGGGATGGCAAGGAGCTCGACCAGCGCCG
>DATKFK010000629.1:0-2414 GCA_035544375.1 Thermoanaerobaculia bacterium | reverse complement strand
GAGCGAAGGGCGCGATGGGGCCTGCCTCCACCAGCAGCTGGTGACGCTCCGGCGCCGCGAGCAGCGGCAGCTCCCGGAAATCGCGCTCCGGCTGGCGGATTGCCGCCGCGAGCCAGGCGGCGAGATACCCGGCGAAACGGCCGATCGTCGCCCCGTCGAACAGGTCGGTGGCATAAGCCCACCAGGCTGCCAGCTCCTCCCCTGAAACCGCGCCTTCCGGCGCCTGGACCAAGGAGAGAGTCAGATCGAACTTGGCCGTTCCGGTTGGGACCGGCAGCGCCGTGAACGCCAGGCCGGCCACGGGGTCGAGCGGCGGCGGCGCCTGCTGGAAGGCGAAGCTCACCTGCACCAGCGGGGCATGGCTGCCGCCCCGCTCCGGCGCCAGCTCTTCGACCACGCGCTCGAAAGGCAGGTCCTGGTGGGCATAGGCGTCGAGCGTCGCCGCCCGGACCCGGGCAAGCAGCCGGAGAAGGCCCGGACCGCCGGCAAGATCGGTGCGCAGCACCAGGGTATTGACGAAGAAGCCGATCAAGCCCTCGATCTCGACCCGGTTGCGGCCGGCGATCGGCACGCCGACGGCCACGTCGAGCTGTCCCGTCAGGCGTCCCAGGAGCGCCGCGAAAGCGCCGAGCAGCACCATGAAAGGCGTCATCGTCTGCCGCCGCGCCAGCTCGATCACCTGCCGCGCCAGGGGCGGCGGCAGCGGCGCCTCTCGCTGCGCCCCGGCAAAGCCGCGCACCGGCGGCCGCGGCCGGTCCGTGGGCAGCTCCAGCACCGGCTCCAAGCCCGACAGCTGCCGGCGCCAGTGCGCGATTTCCGCCGCCAGCACGTCGCCGCTCAGCCACTGCCGCTGCCAGGCAGCGTAGTCGGCATATTGCAGCGGGAGCCGCGGCAGCTTTGCCGGCACGCCGGTCACTGCCGAGCGATAGCCGGCCAGGACCTCGCGGATGAAGACCTGCAACGACCAGCCGTCGCTGACCGCGTGGTGCATCGTCACCAGCACCCTGTGCTCGGCGGCGGCGAGGCGCAGCAGCCGCGAGCGCACCAGGGGTCCGCGCTCGAGCGCGAAGCCGGCGATCGCCTCGGCGTGGGTGAGGCGCGCCGCTTCGGCCCGGCGCGCCGCTGCCGGCAAGGCCGCCAGGTCGACGAGCGGCAGCGGCGCCGGGGCGGCCGCCCGGATGCGTTGCTCCGGCTGTCCGTCCACCGCCATGAAGACCGTGCGCAGTCCCTCGTGGCGAGCGATCACCGCCGCCAGCGCGGCGGCGATCGGCTCCGGCCGGAGCCTGCCGTCCACCTGCAGCGCGAGCGGCAGGTTGTAGACCGGGTTGCCCGGCTGCAACTGGTCGAGGAACCAGAGCCGCTGCTGGGCGAACGACAGCGGCAGCCGCGGGCCGCGGGGCACCGGCGCGAGCGGCGGCGGCTGGCGGTGCGCGGTGCCGCTCTGCGCCTCGATCCGCCGCGCCAGCCCGCCCACGGTCGGCGATTCGAACAGCGCCTGCAGGCTCACCTCCACTCCCAGCGCCGCCCGCAGCCGCGACGTGACCTGGGTCGCCAAGAGCGAGTGGCCCCCGAGCGCGAAGAAATCGTCGTCGACGCTCAGCCGCTCGAGGCCGAGGAGGTCGCACCAGATCGTCGCCAGCACCTCTTCGAGCGGCGTCCGCGGCCCGACCGCCTCTGCCGCGCGCACGGTCTCCGGCGTGGGCAGCGCGCGCCGGTCCAGCTTGCCGAACGCGGTCAGCGGCAGGACCGGCAAGCCCACGAACGCCGCCGGCACCATGTACTCCGGCAGCCGCCCGCGCAGATGCGCACGCAGCTCGGCGGCGGCGGGCGCCAGCCCATCCCGCGCCACCACGTAGGCCACCAGCCGGCGGTCGCGAGAGCCTGCCGGCCACTGCTGCGCCACCACCGCCGCCTCCCGCACCGCCGGGTGCTCCCGGAGCGCCGCCTCGATCTCGCACGGCTCGACGCGGAAGCCGCGGAGCTTCACCTGCTGGTCGATGCGGGCGAGGAACTCGAGGTTGCCGCCGGCCAGCCAGCGCGCGAGATCGCCGGTGCGATAGAGACGGGCGCCGGGCTCGTGCCGCCCCGCGGCTCGAGGATCGGGGACGAAGCGCTCCGCGGTCAGGGCGGGGCGCCCGAAGTAGCCGCGGGCCAGCCCGTCACCGCCGATCGACAGCTCGCCGGGCACGCCGATCGGCACCGCCTGCCCGTCGCGGTCCCGGAGCTGGACGATGCTGTTGGCAATGGGCCTGCCGATGAGCACCGAGGCGTTCGGCGCCGCCGCCCGGTCGGTGGCGGAGACCGGCAAGCAGGTGGCGATCACGGCGCCCTCGGTGGGCCCGTAGCAGTTCAGGAGCGTGGTGGCCGGCAGCTCCTGCGCCGCCCGCAGCGCATGCGCCGCCGACAGGGCTTCG
>DATKFK010000628.1:0-11113 GCA_035544375.1 Thermoanaerobaculia bacterium | reverse complement strand
CACCAGTCTCGTCATGGATCGCATTTGGAAGCCGATCGTTTGCGAACCGACTATTGATTTTAAGAGGCTCAAGGAAGGACGGCCAGATTATGATCTCGGCCCGTACATTGAGCTGCTCCGCGCTCCTGACTCGATATGCTTCTCTCTAGGCGATATCATGGAGGAGCCCTTCGCAGGCCATATCGTGGCTTCTGCGATGGAAGACCTGGCCATTCTTTTTCAGGGCTCGATAGTGGCAATGCTTGGAGGTGGCGATCTGCCTGTAATTGCCATCCCTTCTGAACGCCTCACCTTTACTGAGCGGTTTCTGTCAGCGGTGGTTGGGAGGGTGCTTGGTCAGGCGGCGCCTTCTCTGCTTTCGACAGTGGCAGAAAGAAAGGCCACGTATCACCGCGGGAGGGATATGGTAATCGTGAGTGTCTTAGAGGGACTACCTATCCCGATCGAGGAGAGGCTCTCTTGGAAACAAGTTATGGAAATTCGTGCCGATAAAGAATCGCGCGATCGCCTGCGGCGGTTCACTCGTTGGCTTGATGGTGCTCTTCCAAGTAAATCAAGGGCTCAGATCAACGATGATATTCTGATCAAGCTAGAGGACTACAGGCGAGCGCTAACCAAGCATGGTGTCGAGGCACGGATCGGTGTGTTCGAGCGCGTCGTGAGTTGGCAACCGATGCTTGCGAAGCTCGCTGCGGCTGGCGCGGGTAGCGCAATAGGCGAGCCGGTCCTGGGATTGATCGGAGCTGGGAGCATCGCTTTAGGGGAGATATGTGTGGCGATACAAAAGGCCAGGCTCAGCCTTGAAGACGTTCACCGGAGGCACGAGGATGTTTCGTTTGTATTTGAGCTGAAGAAGTTGATTGAGACGAGGGGCTGATCAGGCTGTGGCGGTGAGAGGCCGAAGTCTTTGCCCCAGGCGGTTGTGCCTTGACGCGCGGGCCAGGGCGCTATCCAGGAGGGCGCCATATAGCCACGAGCCGAGCATTAGAACATACCGGCTGAAGCGAGCGCTGCGGCTTGGGCACCGATGCCCAGGCTCAGCTTCGTCACGCGCTGGAGGAAGTCGAGATGATGCCAGTAGACGAGGGCTGCGTGTCCAGCGGGCACGTGTCCGGCCAGCTCGCCAAGGCGACATTGGAGCCACTCAGCCCATGCGGCTTCGTCTTGCATTGCTGCGGCGGCAATCAGGAGGCTGTGGAAAAGCTTGGCGATCTCGACAGGCGCCGTCAGGCGAGGCGCCAAGGCAGCGGCGGCGGTGGCCACGGCGTCGGCAAGCTCTCGATCTCGCTCCGCAGCGGCAAGGAGGCTCGCATGCCCGAGGCGCGACAACTGCACCCCCGGAGCCTGCTCTTCGTTGTGTCCCGTGATCGCTGCGCGCAGGCGAGAAAGGAACTCGTCGGGTACATGCCAGGTCCGGGAAAGATGGACGAGAGGTGGGGCGAGATCCGCGGAGGGAAGGTCCCTGACCTGGGCCTCGAAATGCGCCGGCAGCTCTTCCCCGATGCGCCGATGGCCTTCGAGGGGCCCGGGCATGAAGGCGAGATGTGAAGTTTCCTGATCATTCCGGCGCCGAAACGCCTGCTCGATCTCGTCAGCCCGCGGGACAGGCCTGCCCGCAGTTTGATGCCGGCCGGTGAGGAGCAAGAGCCGGCCCAGCAGCTCAGCACGAATGAATGGCGTCGATAGCTGGCCGGGATGAACGAGGGGCTCTTGGCGGAGATCCACGAGCTTCGCGCAATGGCCGGCCGGCGTGAGGCTCGCAGCGACCGCGTCGTGGTCGAGATCGGCACCCGGCATCAACCTCGTGACCAGGCCCGCCTGCATCCAGGCGCACATCCGCCGCCAGAATGGAGGCCGCGCCATGGCGCCCTCGAGGAAGCTGATCGTTTCGAGCGCCAGCTCCATCAACGGCGGGAAGAGGCGATAGAAGTCCCCGCCGCCGGGGAGCCGGAAGGTCTCGCCGAGAAGCGTCGAGATGGCTTTGTCCGCGAACTGCGCAAAGCGTGAATCGTGCTGCCGACGGAGCGCGACGTCGAGCGCAGCGAGCAGCGAGATCGGCTCGGCTTCGGGCTGGCACGCCTGCAATGCGTCCCATACCTCGTCGTCGGCGTACGGATCCAGCCACTCCCCCGGGCAGAGATCGTCACGCAGGGCACCTGGCAGGCAGATGCGGAGCCCGTGGGTCAGATCTCGACGAAGGAGCTCCTGCCGGTGATCCCGCAGCGTGGAGGTCAGATAGGTCTCGGGGTTGGCGGCGCCGGGATCGGGCCCGCAGAAGCGCTCGAAATAGGCGAGCGAATCGGGGACGAGGTCGTCAAGGGAAAGGTGGCCTTGCGCCAGCGCTTCGCGCAGCAGCTCGTGGCGTGGCAGCACCGCGGTCTCGATAGCGCCGAACAACTGGTGGAGCTCACCGTCGGTAAGCCCCCGTTCGTCGGCCACCTGCCGCAGTGAGGCGATCTCGGGCGACGTCGGTCCGAGCCGCCGCAGGAGACCGTCGCAGGCATCGAGCCGCGCACGGCGGTCGTTCGCAAACACTTCGAGCTCCTGGAGGCGCAGCTCGAGCGCTTGTCCTTGTTCGCCTGGCAGGTCGAGACAGGCGATGCCACCCCGTAGAGTCAGCACGACGCGCTTGCCATCCACGGTCGAGAGGTTCTGATCCTCGTGGCTTGCCCACAAGCTCCGCGCGGCACTGAAGAGCGCTTCGGGCTCGAACGTCGCCATGCCGGCTATCGAGAGATTTCGCTTGAAGTGGAAGCCGAGCTCGGGGCGAAAGGCGAAGTTCTCGGCCAACCAGTCACGGATACGGCGAGGCTGCCTGCTGAAGAGCCAATGCGCGAAGGCGGCGGCGTGCTGGGGAGTGTTCGAGGCCGACCCTTCGATCTGCCTGCCCGCAAGCTCGCCGATCCGGGCGAGAGCGCGAGGATTCGCCGGGAGCAAGGGATCCAGCACGCTCGCTTCAACCCAGTCGAGGTAAGCATCGGGGCGCGGCGGCGGCGCTGAGGACGAAAGAGGCACCAGGAGGAGCGTCACCTGCTGCGCGAAGGCCTCCGTGGCTAGACCCGCGGCGCGCGCCGCACCAGTCAGCCAGTCGTCCGGCACCGGCGCCAGGTGATGCCAGATCCATGAACTCAGCTGAGCGGCTCGCTCGGTCGGCAAGTCCGGCTCGTCCCAGAGCTGCCGGATGACCCAGACGGCCGTCGTGAGCAGGGCGCTGGCGAGATCCTGCTTGACCGGCTCGTGCAACTGCGGCAGGGCACGGAGTCTCGCCAAGGACTGCCGCAGGCCGCGGAGCTCGGCGCTCTCGATCAACCCCCCATCCTCCCGCCATTGCGCGGTGCCGACGACAGAGGCCAGGTCGGCGGGCATGAGGGGCAGGAAGACGAACCCGGAGCGCCGGAGGCGGTGGCGGAGGGCTGTGCCCTCTGGGGGTGCGATCGTCCCCAGGCTTTCGAGGAAACCGAGCAGGTCGAGCACGCAGACTACCGGCACGGTTCTCTCCCGGCGATCGGTGAGCGTGGTGCCCTTATTGAAGAAGCGGTCGTCGATGCAGACGGCGTCGCAGCTGCCGCTGTCCTCCCGGAACTGCAGGATCGTCGGCGCGGCCTCAAAGATCCAGGGCTGCTGCTCGTCGCTGGGGTCGTGGCGCGGTAGTAGCTCGATCTTGCCGCAATCGAGGCCGGTGCGCAGGACGACGCGGATCTGGTCGAGGGATGCGGCGAGCTGCTCGCCCTCTTGCGCGGTGGCGATCAGCCGGCTGGTGTCTTGCCGTAGCGAGGAGTGGACCCTGAGGTCCAAGCCGGCGGCGAACATCGCCGGCAGCACCCCCGAGGTCTGCAGGAAGGTCACCGCCACGTCATCGAGGTACAAGGGCCGGCTGAGGAACGAGAGGTCGTTGGCGGCGGCGCTCGGACGGTCTTGCGAGAGCAGATAGGCAGAAGCCCTCTGGTGCAGCGTACCGTCCAGATGCCCGAGAGTGAACAGTACCTGCTCGAGGTCCACGGTCGAACAGATCAGCCGCTCGTATTCGCCGAGCGCTGCCGGCTCGGTCATCAGGCTCCGCAGCTTGTAGATGGGGAGGTGCCGGACCACCCTGCCCCCGCTCTCCTTGGCCGCCTGCAGAAGCTGCGCGAGGTCGGTGCCCACCTCAGCGGCGAGGTCATCGATATTGCCGCGGGGCGTCTCGGCTTCCCGCAGCTGACGCTCATCGAGCATGCCCCTGAGCGCTTGCGCCGCTGCGGCCCGTGCCGGTTGCTGGAAGCGGACTCGATTGCGCTCGTTGAGGAGGATGAGAAGAGTCTCCGGCGCAAGGATGACTTTGGCGAAAGCGGCGATCACCCTGTCCAGGAGCCCTAGATGAGCGAGGATCAGGAGCGACGTGATGTCGAGGCCGATCACCCACTCGGGCTGCATGGAAAGGGGCTGACGTAGCTCCGACACGATCGGCAGGAGGATGCGGCGACGTCCGTCCAGCAAGGTCTCGTTGTCGCGCGGGAAGCCGATCAGCAACTGAGCCAGGGGAGCATCGAGTTGCGCGGCGGCAAAGTGAAGCGGAATCTCTCCGCGGAGCCATCGCTCCTCCATCATGCGGCGGTGATCTCGCTGGGCCGGCAACCACTCCTGAACGACGGTCGCCAGGTCCATTCTCCGAATGGGCCCGGAGTCGGACGAGAGTGCCAACGCCTGCGACAGCCATGCAGAACCTTCCGGCTGTCCGTCTCGCCCCAGCCTGTACATGAGCGACAGGGCGGACATGATGACGTGAGGGTCGCTGCCGGCCTTGTGCACGGCGAGCTTCGCAAGCTCCCATGCGCGATCGGACGAGGCACCCGTCTCAGCCGCCAGGGATGCCAATCGCAACAGAGTCTCGGGCGGGTGCTCAGCGCGGCGTGGCCACTCTCGCTCCACGATTACGGGGAAGTGCTCCCACCGTCCGGAGGCCAGGGCCAGGTTGATGTCCAGGTCGAGGTCTTGCACATGGGAGCGTCGCTGAAGGAGCCTGCCGTTGAGCTGCTCAGCCTCCTTGAGACGTCCGCCGCGGAAGAGCGCCCAGGCCTTGACCGACTGCAAGTCGGGCTCCTGATCCACGAGGTATCCGTTCTCCTCGAGGAGAGCGAGGACCTGGGCGGCCGGCGACTGGGGTGGGCGCAGCATGCAGTGGACGAGCCGGAGGGCGTTCTCTCGAATGGGCTCGCGGCGGAAAAGCTCGGCAAGACGCGGGCGGAGGGCGGTCCAGTCCCGAATCGACTCGAGGTGCCGGATGAGGTGCCTCAGGTCCAGGTAAGCGTCGGTTTGCTTGAACAGTGCCTCGAGGCGCGGCCGCGGATCGATCCCTTCGTGGGCCTCGATTCGCGCCTCGATCCGCTGGATCTCCTCCGCCTCGAAAAGAGAGCGAGCGCGCGCGTCCTCGAGGACTTCCCTGGCCTTGGCCGTCTGTCGGTCTTCGGCCGAGGCTTGGATCCGTGCCAGCGTCAGCTCCGCTGGCGGGACGGCGCGGCCGAGGCGGCTCTCTTGCGTGTCCAGGTAGGCGAGGAGGTCACGAGGCGCTTTCGTCATCTGGGCCAGGACGAACTCGGCGCGCAGCTCCTCGTCGTCCAGCCCTCCGAGGGCCGCTCGCTGAGCGAGATGGTGCCAGGCCTTCTCCGTGTCGAACGGGATGTCGAAGGCGCGCGCGGTGGGAAGGAGGCGCAGGATGCTCTCGCCATCGCACATGGCCTGGTGCACCGCACTACGGGCAGCCGTCCTCGTGTCCGGATCTGGGTGAGTCAGGCGCAGCCAGGTCAGCCAGGTGCGGGCCGCCTCTGCCTGGGGTGGGTGGAGCTCTCGCCACTGCTCCTCGGCGCGCTCGAAGCTGGCGATGGCGTGAGCGCGGTCTCGATCGGCAGCGGGCCCCTCGATCGTATTGATGCCGCGTTGGAACACGACGGGCCCGAGAGCAAGCCGGCGAAGTTCCACGGGCAGCAGGAAGGCCACCCTGACCACGCCGTCGAGGAAGGGCAGGTACGGACAGTCATCCCATAGATGGTGGACCCCGGCGAGGCAGGTGCTGGCTTCCTCCCACCGACCCGCCTGGGCGAGACACGTGCAGAGATTCTGCCACCCAAAGCCCGTGAGGAGGTCGGGTCGGTGGCGGTCGGAACGGCTGTCGAACCATGCGAGAGCTGCCGCACGGGCCTGGGTGCGGAGCAAGACGGCGAGGAGCACCGAGCGTGCATCGGGGCTGTCGATATCCCGGAGAGCGCGAAGAGCCCCCTCGGCGTCGCCCGAGGCCTCGAGCAAGAGGGCGTCGAGGACCGAGAGGTCCCGCGGGCCGAGTTGCAGAAGCTGTTCGCGGAAGCCTTGCGCCTTGTCGAGATCGTCGCGCCTGGCGTGCAGGAACGCCGCCCAGAACAGGACGTCTGCCTGCGCTGCTGGGGCGGCATGCTGCAGATCCCCGTCCGCGACCCGGGCGGCGAGACGCGTGATCTCGACGCGCTCCTCCTCAGGTGCCACGCCGCGTCGTATCCGGATGCGATCGAGCTCGCGCGAAGCGCGCTCGGTGTGGATCTGAAGGACGTGGCGATCCGGGGCGATCCGTTCCCTTGGGAAGAACCGATCGAGGGACTCGTCGGACAGGCCGCGAGCCAAGAGATCCCAGAGCGAGTCGATGCCCAGGATCGTGAACTCGATCCCGGGATGGTCCGTGCGGAGCGCCCGGATGGCCTTGGCCGTTTCCTTTCCGATCGCGGCCTGGGGATGGTTATGCAGGAAGGACCACGCCAGGAGCTTGCCGTCCAAAGTCGAGTGAGCGGTGGCGAAGTCGTCTCGTATCTTGGCGGCGACCTCGCCGTCGCGAAGCTCGTCGATCCTGGCGGGCGCATAGACCTGGTACACATGGCCGGTGCTGATGACGATGCCGTCGAGCCCACCATCGCCGCTTGTCTTACGGATGGGCTGGAAGTCGCCGGCCGGATGGAGAGCCCTGGCCAGCTGCTCGAACCACGCCTGGAACTCCTCGTGGTGGAGCGAGCGGAACTTGTCGCGATAAGCGAGACGTTGAGCTTCGGTGGGCGCCATGAGATCAGCGCTCGCGGCGGCGAGCCGCGCTCTCGACGGCAGGAGCATGTGTGGGAGCCGAGCATGTCCGGTGGGATGCCAGCGAATCTCGGCAGCGGAGGCGAGGTTGGGCCGGGGCGTGACGGGGCGCGGGTCGTGGACGCATCTGGTTCAATACCTTTGCGGACCAGGCGCGAGCCCGGCCAGGCGAGCAGGCTGAAGTAGATCGAAGTAGGGAGCCAGCGAGTGGGGAGTGCGTCCTGCGCGAGCCTTTTCCTCGATGCCCCCGATAACCCCGCCGCATCTCTCTGGAGATATGGCGTCGAGGGGGTGCTTCAACTTGCCCCAACCCTAAATTATATCGCATCCCGCAGGTGGTCGCCGAGCAGTCAGTAGGGAAGCAGGACCATCTTTCCAAACGGCACAGCTGGAGCCGCCAGCGGCTGCCCGAAGACGAGCCAGATGATCGGTATCGGAGGAGGCTCGTCGGGGAAGCGGCCGTGTAGGTCGGTCAGGTAGACGATGCAGGCTGGCGGATCGTCGGCGTCGGCGAGAGCGGCCAGGGCGGGGCGGAAGTCAGTGCCGCCGCCGCCGATCGGCTCGAGGCGGAGGGGAAGGTCGGCGGCGGTGAAGGAGGCGCTGCCGGTGACCTCGGCGTCGGCGTAGAGGACATCGAGGGTGATCGTGGGGTACTGGTGGAGGTAGGACTCGAGCTCTGCGGTGACCGCGTCGAGGGCGGATTTGGGCACGGAGCCGGAGGTGTCGACAACGAAGGCGATCCTGCCGGGCGCGGCGGCCTCGAGGAGCGGGAGGAAGAGTCCGAGGAGGGCGTAGCGGGGATTGGGGCGGCGCCAGGTGTAGTCCTGCTCGTGGCGGGCGGTTAGGAACTCGGCGAGGAGGGCGCGCCAGTCGATCGTGGCGGGCTGGCGGGCGGCGGTCGCGGCACGCCTGGCGCCGAGGCTGTCCTTGCCGGCGGCGCGGGCCTGCTGGGCGAGAGCGGTGATGAGGACGGCGTGCTCGGCGAGCCGGGCTTCCTGCTGGGCCGGCGTGGGCGGCACCGGGGTGGGCTGGTCCCGGACCTGGCCGAAGGTCTCGGGGCGGTGGTGCGGAGGCTGGGGTTCGCTGGTGCCGGGAGGGGGGGACGAGGGACCGGCGCCGCTGCCGGCCGGAGGTGTGGGCGTGGCGATTCCGGGGGCGAGGCTGGCGCCGGCGGCAGGCGGGGCGGCGCGGGTGGCGGTGGGAGGCGGCGGGATGGCGGTGCCGCCGGGCGCAGGCGGCGAGACCGTGGAGCTGCCGTTCCCGGCAGCGGGCGGAAACGCGCTGGCATCTGCCTCGGGGTCGTCCGGCTCGGGCGGCAGCTGATGGTAGATGGCCTCGGCGCAGGCGTCGCCGAAGCGGGGATCGAGGAGGGCGCCAGGCGGGAGGACGAAGCCGTCGGCTTGGAGAAGGGCGTTGACCGCGTAGTCGCAGGCGACGTTCCAGCGCGCGAGGTCGCGGCCGCCGCGGCGGAGGTGGTGGGCGAGGGCGACGTGGTAGCACTCGTGGGCGACGACGACGACGCGCAGGTCGTCGTCGAGCTGCGCGAACCAGGCGGGGTCGACGGCGAGGCGGACGCCGTCGGTCCAGGCAGTGCCGGCGGTCGGGTCCTCGATGCGCTCGAGGCGGAGGGCGAGGGTGGCGAGGAAGGGATGGCGCAGGATGAGGCGCGCCACGGCTCGCTGCAGTCGGTCGGGCTGGGTCATGGCTGGCACCTCGGTGAGGGTCGGGCCGGCGGTTTAGGCAGCGGTGCTGGTGTAAGAGGCGAGGCGGTGTTCGATGTCTGCTAGGAGAGCGGCGGCGTCGAGAGCGGCGCTCTGGCGGGTCGCGGGATCGAGGCGCAGGAGCGCGGGGTCGAGGGCGGCGAGGCGCTGCTCGATCTCGCGGGCGAGGACGGCGAGGTCCTGGTCGCGGGCGATGTTGAGGGAGGGGAGGAGCTGGCAGAGCTCGCGGACGTTGCCGACGAGGGTGTTGCGAAAGCGGCGGTCGGGTTCGGCAAGGGTGGTGGCCATGCGCGAGACGACGGCGGCGAGGCGGCGGTAGAGATCGCCCATGGCGAGCCGCTGGGCGTCCTCGAGCCGGGCCGCGAGATCGAGGCGGAGGCGCTCGACGGTGGGCGCCGGCAGGTCGAGGCGAAAGTCGCCGGCGTCGGGGAGGGGCTGGAGCTTGACCTCGAGCTCGAAGGCCATGCGGAGGCGATCGGACGAAGGGTAATCGCGATCGTGGTAGAGCGAGCCGAGGCTGGCGCGGGCCGCCGCCTTGGCGTCGTCGTAGGCGGCGAGGAAGCCGGAGACGGCGTCGTGGAAGCGAGCGCGGAAGTCGCGGAAGCACCCCATGTAATGGAGATGGAGGTCGGCCGGGAGGATGCGGTAGCCGTCGTCGCACCAGGGGAGGGTGAGCAGATGGTGGGTATCGCGGGCCTCGTTGCGCACCTTCACGATGCTGGCGAAGAAGGCCTTCGGAACGAGGGCCTTCGTGTAGCAGCCGACGGTGCGGTCGGCGCCGTGCTCGCGCGCGACGCTCTCGGTGACGTCGCGGTCGCGGCGGCGGCCCGTCCACTCGCGGATATTGAGGGCGGCGAGGAGGGCGCGCTCGGCGAGGCTGGCGGTGGGCAGGGCGGCGATGGGTGCGGTGGCGGTGGAGGTAGAAGAGGCGGCAGTGGCGGCGGTGACGGTCTGGGCGGCGGCGGTGGCGCTGGGGATCATCGTGGCGGTCTCCCTGGCGATCACTGGAGGATCGCGACGTTCTCGGGCCGGGTGGCCCAGTCGATGTAGGCGGCGGTGTGGCCGAGCGGCGGCTGCCTGGCGATGGCGGTGAGCATGAAGAGGAGCTGGAACTCGGGCGGGAGGCGCTGGACGTAGCGCCAGAAGAGGGAGAAGTCGGCGGGCCTGGCGGCGAGGGCGAGGTGGACGGTGGTGGCGTAGGTGGCGTCGAGGGCGTCGGGCAGCGGCGCGCCGTCGGGATCGGCGCGCACGAGGTCGGCGTTGGGGAGGCTCGCGAAGACGCGGAGGTAGGCGAGGAACTCGATCGCGATGGATGGCGTGATGGCGCCGCGGACGGGCTCGAGCAGGTCGTCGGAGGCGAGGCCGAGGTCGAGGAGACGCGAGACGTGCTCCCAGGTGCGGGGCGAGCAGCGGGGCTCGAGGCTGTGCTCGGGGCGGGTCTGGTCGAGGAGGTGGTCGGGCTGCCAGCGGATGAAGGAGGCGACGAGGGGGTGGAAGCCGCCGCGGCGGATGGCCCAGTTGACGAAGGAGACGGGCTCGGGCTCGACGGTGAGGACGGTGGTGAAGCGGGAGACGAGGGGGGCGAGGAACATGCCGACGCCGGCGCGGTCCTGGGCGCGGTTGCTGCAGGCGACGACGGCGACGCTCGGGGGGAGGCTGAAGCCGTTGAGCGCTCGGCTGTCGCGGTGGACGAGCTGCATGACGGCGGCCTGGGTGGCGTTGAGCGCCTGGCCGAGATCGTCGATGAGCCAGATGGCGGGGCGACCGTCGAGCTCGGCAAGGCGCGCGAGGTCGCCGATGGGGAGAAACGTGGCGCGGCCGTCGACCATCCAGGGGAGACCGCGGAAGTCGGTCGGGTCGCTGGTGACCGGGTGCGAGACGACGAGGGGGTAGCCGAGCTCTTGGGCGAGTTGCTTGACGATGGCGGTCTTGCCGACGCCGGGGGCGCCGACGAGGAGGACCGGCAGGGTGGCGGGGACGGCGCGGCGAAGGAAGTCCTGGGCGGCGGCGGGGGTCATGAGGGGAGGGCCTCTGGGTTGCAGGAGGAGGGGAAGCCGGGGAGGCGCTCGAGGTCGGCGGCGACGTCGGCGGCGATGAGCTCGGCGAGGAGGGCGTCGAGGCGATCGGCTGAGAGATGCCAGTTGTCGTTGAGGGCCGCGACCAGCTTGCCCTTGAGGCGCTGGTAGGTGATGCGGGCGAGGCGATCGGGCAGGCGGCTGGCGGCCAGGGCGAGCGCGAGCTGTGCAGGACCGGAGCCGCCGTAGCCCCACTCGAAGCCGGTGGGCGAGTGGTTGCGGAGATCGAGGCGGGGGTCGAGGCGG
>DATKFK010000627.1:0-2421 GCA_035544375.1 Thermoanaerobaculia bacterium | reverse complement strand
TGCCAGCGGCGACGACGTAGGGTGACGCCTTGGTGGGGGTTTCATCGTAGACGATGCCGAGCCTCGCCCGCAGCGGCGCCGGGAGGCGGCGCCAGGCCTCCTGCGACAGGACCAGCCGGCCCGCCGGCCGCGCGCCGAGGAAGTCGGCCAGCTCGGCGGGGCCGGCGAGCGCCGCGACCTGCCGGTCGAGGTCGAACCCGACGATGCCCACGACGGTTTCGCTGGGGCGGTAGGCGGCGACCGGGCCGCTGCCGGGGTCGAGGCGGGCGATGGCGGCGGTGAGGTCGTGGGGGTTCTTGAGCGGCTCGACCGCGGCCTTGACCGCCGTCTGGTAGACCAGCGCCAGCGCCAGGTAGGGCAGGACCAGCCAGGGGCCGGTCGGGGTGGTGCCGCGGCGCAGGTCCCGCGCCAGGCGGAGCAGGAGCGCCGCCGCGCCGGTGCCGGCAACGACGCCGGCGGCCGCCAGCCGGCCGCCGGTCAGCTCGGCCCGCAGCGGCTCGACCGGGAAGGCGTGGAAGGCCCCATGCGCGGCCGCCCAGGCAGCCGTCCAGAGCGCGGGCGGCAGCAGCGCCGCCAGGACGAGCAGGAGCAGGGCGGCCGGCCGATCCCAGCGTGAACGCGGGGCGCCGCGCCCCAGGCGATCGAGCCACAGGCCGACGGGAACGGCGATCGCGGGCAGCAGGGGCACCAGGTAGAGCGCGCGCTTGCTGGCGGCCAGCGACAGCAGCAGGACCCCGATGACGAAACAGGCGACGAGGAGGCGGCGTCCCCGGTCGGCGGGGCCGGCCGGGGCGAGGCCATCCGGCGGGCTCCCGCGGTCCCCGCTGCCCCGGCCGTCCCGGCTGCCCCGGCCGTCCCGGCTGTCCCCGCCGTCCCGGCCGTCCCCGCCGTCCCGGCGGCCGCGGAGCACGGCCGGCAGCGCCAGCGTCCAGGGGAAGCAGGCGGCGGCGCCGGCCGGCAGGTAGTACCAGAAAGGCTGCCGGTGGCCGTAGGCGCGGCCGGCCTCGGTCGCGAGCAGGCGGCCGACGGTGTTGCCGACCAGGCACTCGCGCAGCGCCGGCCAGCCGCCCTCGCGCAGCAGGGCGAGCGCCCACGGCAGCACTGTCGCCGCGAACAGCGGCACGCCGGCGAGGGCCAGCGGCGCCAGCAGCCGCACCGTCTCCCGGAGACCCGCGATACGGGCGCCGGCGAAGGTGCCGCCGCCGCTGCCCGCCATCGACGTCTGGCCGGCGGCGCCGCCGCTGCCCGCCAGCGACGCCTGGCCGGCGCCGCCGCCGGTCCCGCGCCAGGCGGCCGCCAGCAGGTACAGGATCGGCGGCCCCAGGGCGAGGCCGATCCCGACGATCCCCTTGGCGAGGAAGGCGAGCGGCACGGCCACGGCGATCAGCAGGTAGGCGCCCCGGGGCGTTCGCCCGGCGGCCGGGGGCAGGCCGCCGCCCGCCGCTGCCCGCGGGTGCCCGGTGACCAGGACGACGAACCCGGCGTAGGCCAGCGCGACCATCAGCACCAGTGCCGGATCGACGATGGCGCGGCCCATGTCCTCCCCGTACTCGGCGGCGCTCGCCAGCGCGCCGGCGGCCAGCCAGCCGGCGCGCCGCCCCCCGAGCCGGCTGCCGAGGACGAAGGCGACGAACAGGGTGAGCGTCCCGAAGAGCGCGGACGGCGCCCGCGCCGCGGCGTCCGAGACGCCGAGCGCCTGGAAGGCGGCCGCCTGCGCCCACCAGGCGAGGGGCGGTTTTTCGAGAAAGGGTCGGCCGTTGAGGCGCGGCACCGCCAGGTCGCCGCTGGCCCACATCGCCTTGCCGATCGCCGCGTCGCGCGGCTCGTCGGGCGTCCACAGGGAGTGCGAGCCGATGCCGGCGAACGACACCGCCGCGGCGGCTAGGGCGACGCCGGCCGCCCCGGCCAGCCGTCCCAGGACCGCTCGCCTCGCCGGCCTCGCGGGCTCGCCGCCGGTTTGCGCTGCCTGGCCGCCTGACACGCGCGCACTCTAGCAGGCTAGCACCGAGGCGCGGGCGCGCCCCCGCGACGCGCTCGGATGACAAGGGCATCCCGCCGAGATAAGGTTCGGCCCGCACATCATGGCTGACGAAGTCGACACCGGGCTCCACGTCACCGCGGGATCTGTGGCGGCGGCCGGCACGGCGCCGTCCTCCTCCTCCTCGCTCTCGACGCTCTCAACGGTGGGGTCCGCGGCCGGCGTCGCCGCTGCCGATGCGGCGGGCGACGGGCGGTGGCGCCGTTTCGCCGTCGCCGGCTACGCGCTGCACCTGTTCACCGTCTTCGCCCTGGCGCTGTCGAACATCCTGCTCGCCCTGACACTGGCGCTCGCGCCGCGCGCCCTGGCGCAACGGCGCGTGCGCTGGGCGGTGCTCGAGCCGGTGCTGCTGCCGATGGGCTTCTACCTGGTCTTCCTCACCG
>DATKFK010000626.1:0-4007 GCA_035544375.1 Thermoanaerobaculia bacterium | reverse complement strand
CGACGAAAGCATCGACCTGGTCCTGCCGGCGAACGTCGAGCTGCCGCCCGGCGACATTAAAGCCTTGGGAGCTATGGGAGCCATGGGAGCCCTGGGCACCCTGGGCGCCAGGGTGTTGCCGCAGCTCCGCGAGGGCACGGTCGACCGATTCCAGGCTCCTGCTGCCGAAGAACACCCGGTAGCCGGCGCCGAGCAACGCCTCCACCACGGCCCTGCCGATGCCGCGGCTGCCACCTGTGACCATGGCGACCCGCGGGCCCCTGCCTTCCCAGGCCGCCGCGCTCTCGCCGCCGTCGCGCCTCTCCTCGTCCTTGACCATGGCACTAAGTGTACTGCGTCGTAAATCCAGTGTTCCAGCCGCCGCGAGCTTGAAATGCCGGCGCCGGGGGCTTTGTTTTCGAGGGGGAGGAGGACGTATGTTCTTTTACGATTACCATTACCTGCTGTTCATATTGCCCGGACTGTTGCTGTCCCTCTGGGCGAGCTGGCGCACGCGGTCGGCGTTCAACAAATATTCGCGCGTGCGCTCTGCCCGCGGCCTGACCGGCGCGCAGGCGGCCCAGGAAATGTTGCGGGCCGCCGGCATCGGCGACGTCAAGATCGTGCCGACCTCCGGCATGCTGACCGACCACTACAACCCGGCCACCAAGACCCTGGCGCTGTCGGAGGACGTCTACGGCACGCCGTCCATCGCGGCGGTCGGTGTCGCCTGCCACGAGGCGGGCCACGCCGTCCAGCACGCTCGCGCCTACAAGCCTCTATGGCTGCGCACCGCGCTGGTGCCGACCGCCAACATCGGCTCGTCGCTGGGCTACATCGTGATGCTGGTCGGGCTGGTGTTCCTGCATTCGGCGCAGGTGGTGCTGATCGGCGCGATGCTGTTCGCGATGGTGCTGCTGTTCCAGGTCGTCACCCTGCCGGTCGAGTTCGACGCCTCGGCGCGGGCCAAGCGCCTGGCGGTCGAAAACGGCATCGTGCTGGCGCAGGAGCGCCAGGGCATGGACCGCGTGCTCAACGCCGCGGCCCTGACCTACGTCGCCGCCGTCGTCTCCACCCTGCTGACCCTGCTCTATTACCTGATGCGCGCCGGCCTGCTGGGCGGCCGCCGGGATTAGCAGTCGGGCAGGCCCCCGCGGCCCCCGGTGCTAGTCCGATTCCGGCTTGCCCAGCAGCGCCGTCAGCTCCTCGCGGCGGCGGGTCAGCTCGGCGGCGGTCTTGGCTTCCAGGACCAGCCGCAGGTAGGGCTCGGTGTTGGAGGGGCGGACGTTGGCCCACCAGTCGGGATAGCTGATGGTGATGCCGTCCAGGTAGTCGATCCGGGCATCGGCGTAGCGCTTGGCCAGCAGCTCGATCTTGCCCGCCTTGTCCTCGACGACGAAGTTGATCTCCGGGCTCTTGTGGTACCGGGCCAGCGGCGCCACCAGGTGCGACAGGGGCTCGCCCGTCTGCCGCCGGAGGTTGAGCACTTCGACCAGCGCCAGGATGGCGCAGTCGGCGTAGTAGTGGTCGCGGAAGTAGTAGTGGCCGGCAAGCTCGCCGCCGAAGATGCCCTGGCGCTGGCGCAGGGTGGCCTTCATGAACGAGTGCCCCACCCGCTCGCGGACCGGAATGCCGCCGTGCTCGGTGATGTACTCGGCGACGGCGCGCGACGACCGCAGGTCGTAGATCACCGCCTTGCCGGGCTCGCGCGCCAGCAGCTCGCCGCCGATCAGTCCGGTCGTCAGGTCGTTCGGGATCGGTTCGCCATGCTCGTCGACGAAGCCCGCCCGGTCGGCGTCGCCGTCGAAAGCGGTGCCGAAGTCGGCGCCGCTGTCGCCCACCGCCCGGCAGAGGTCGCTGAGGTTCTCCTCCTTGAGCGGGTTGGGTTCGTGGTTGGGGAAGCTGCCGTCGAGCTCGAAGAACAGCGGCACGATGTCGATCCCCATGGCGTCGAGGATGGGGCGGTCGATGGTCACCATGCCGTTGGCCGCGTCGATCGCCACCTTGAGCCTGCGGCTGCCGGCTGGCGCCGGCTGGAGGAACGAGAGGACGTGGCGGCGATAGTCGGCGGCGACGTCGCCCTGGCGCACGCTGCCCGGCCGCGCCGCCCGCGGCAGGTCGGCGGCGGCGATCTTCTCCTGCATCAGCGCGATGCCGTGATCGCCCGACACCGGGCGGGCGCCGTGGCGGCTGAACTTGAAGCCGTTGTACTCCGCCGGGTTATGGCTGGCCGTCACCTGGACGCCGCCGGCCGCACCGCTGTAGCCGATCGCGAA
Organism: Thermoanaerobaculia bacterium; assembly: GCA_035544375.1. Lineage (GTDB taxonomy): Bacteria > Acidobacteriota > Thermoanaerobaculia > Multivoradales > UBA5704 > JASLEW01. Next base: position 1,752 of record DATKFK010000626.1, on the reverse strand, counting down.
GTAATTCATCGGCGTCGAGGCGAGCCCGATGTCGAGCACGTCGAGGCCGGCGGCGGTGATCCCCTCGATCAGGGCGGACGCCAGCACGGGGCTGCTGCCGCGCATGTCACGGCTCACCACGACGGTCTTGCCGTGCTCGCGGTCCTTCTCGTCCAGCACGTGCTGGAAGGCGAGGCCGATCTGATGCGCGACCTCGGCGTTGATCTCGGCCGGGTAGATGCCCCGGACGTCGTAGGCCTTGAAAATTCCGGACATTGATCTCGCTCTCTCCCCGATCTCGCGACTCGTTGCCGCCGCCCGCCGGCGGTCTAACCGGTGCCCCCGGAGACTCCGGAGGCCGGCGCCATCTTCTCGATCCAGGCCATTCCTGCCGGTCCTCCCGGCAGCTCGACCGGCAGGCCGCCGCCGTCGTGCGGCTCGCGCGGCTGGTCGAGGCGCTCGACCGCCGCCGTCAGGGTCTCGTCCTGGATGTAGGTCCGGTGGCGCTCGATCAGGCGCTCGAGCTCGGTGCCGCCGAGCACCAGGAGCCGGATGCGGTCGGCGTAGTCCAGCCCCAGCTTCTTGCGCCCGTCCTGGATCTGGTGCACCAGCTCGCGCGCCAGCCCCTCCTGCCGCAGCTCCTCGGTGACGTGCGTGTCGAGCGCCACCAGCAGCTCGCGGTCGCCCTGCGTGGCCATCCCCGGCTTCTCGACGAGGTGCACCTCGACCTCGCCGGCCGCGAGCGCGATCTCGTCGCTCCCGGGCAGGCGCAGCGTCAGGCTCCCGGTGCGCTCGAGCTCGGCGGCCAGGGCGTCGCCGTCGGCCGCGGCGAGCGCCTGCTTGACCAGCGGCATGCGCTTGCCCAGGCGCGGTCCGACCTTGGGGAAGATCGGCCGCACCTCGTGGCGGACGTATTGCGAGCGGTCGGCAGCCCAATGCACCGCGTGCACGTTGAGCTCGTCGCGCAGCAGGTCTTCGTAAGGCGCCACCGCTTCGGGAAGCCTCGGGTCGGCGGCGACCAGGGTGACCGCGGCCAGCGGCTGGCGGGTCGGCAGGCCGTGGGCGTTGCGCGCGGCGTGACCCAGCCGCACGATGCGCTGCACCGCGGCCATGCCGATTTCGAGCGCCGGATCCGAACGGTCGCGCCCCGGTTCGGGCCAGCTCTCGAGGTGGACGCTCGCGGCGGCGTCCGGGTCCTGGCTGCGCACCAGGTGGCGATGCAGCACCTCGGCCACGAACGGCACGAAGGGCGCGAGGAGCCGCGCCAGCGTGGTGAGCACCTCGTAGAGCGCGTCGTAGGCGCTGTCCTTGTCGGCCGCGGCGGTGGCCGCCGTGGCCGCCCAGAAGCGGCTCCGGCTGCGGCGGATGTACCAGTTGGTGAGGTCGTCGAGCAGCTCCTCGACGCCGCGCGCCGCCTCGGCGACGCGATAGCCCTCCAGATGCTCGGTGACGGCTGCGACCAGGCGGTCCAGCCGCAGCAGCACCCAGCGGTCGAGCGCCGGGCGGGCGGCGAAGGGCAGCGGCGCCGCGGCTGCGAGCCCGCGGTCCGCGCCGGCGCGCGGGCGCCAGCCGTCCAGGTTGGCGTAGATGGTGAAGAAGGAGAGGGCGTTCCACAGCGGCAGCAGGAACCGCTGCGCCGCCTCCCGCACCAGGCGGGCCGAGAAACGCGAGGGCACCTCCGGGTTGTTGACGCAGAAGTACCAGCGCAAGGCGTCGGCGCCGCTCTCCTCGATGACCGCCATCGGCTCGACGAAGTTGCCGAGGCGCTTGGAC
>DATKFK010000625.1:0-2068 GCA_035544375.1 Thermoanaerobaculia bacterium | reverse complement strand
GCCCGGGGGCACGGACGGCCGCGCCCGGGATAGCTCCGCCGCCGCCGGCGGCGCCCCCGGGACCGCCCGCGGCCCAGGCAAGCAGCAGGCGCTCGTCCTCGACGCCGTCGCCGCCGGCGGGAGGGTGGTGAGGGTGCGCCTCGAGCTGCCCGCCGCCCGCCGGCTGGGGCCGCTCCGCGGCGCCGAATGGCAAGGCATGGGAGCAGCCATCGACCGCGCCGGCGCGCTGGGCCGCGCCGACCGCGCCGACGCGCTGGGCCGCGCCGCCGGTGCCCATCGGGTGGCGGCGTTCGGCGCCGCGTCCGGGCAGGAACCGCCATTGCCCTGCGAGCCGCGGGAAGGCACGGGCGAGCGTCCGTAGCGGCGTTGGGGACGGCGAGGCTGCTTGCCGCGGCGCGCGGCGCGGGATCTCGTACCCGTAGCAAGAGCTTCATTCTTTGAAAGCCGTGTTACGATTTTTCCGACTCTCCAAGAATGCCCCCGCGCTGGCGTCCCGGTGGGCGCCCGGTTCGGCCCGGTTCGGTTGCCCGCCGTTGCGGGCGTCCGCGCCGAGAGAGCTTGCGAGCGGCAGCCTGCCGGATGGCGTTTCCTGGTCCGGTCGCGGCGGGATCCGTAGGAGGCGGCGATGAGGTCGAGACGAGCCGGCTGGTCGCTGATCGTGCCGGTCATCCCGGTGGTGGCGGGCGCGGTGGGATGGCTGCTCCTGCGGGCGGAACCGCCGGTGCGAGCAGCTCAAGAGATGGCGATGGCGCCGCGGGTGAAGGACGAATGCCAGGCGACGCTGCCGCTGCCGAGCGCGTTCCCGTTCGCGAAGTCCGAGTACGAGCGCCTGCTGGGCCGGTTCCTGCGCGCCGAGTGCTATGCGCAGTGGCCGCATGACCGGCAGCTCCGCGTCACCGGGCCGACGGTTGCCGACATCCCGGATCCGCATGCGCCGAAGTGGACCACCACCACGTGGGGAACGCACGACACGGTGCTGGTCTACTACTCCCCCGACGTCTACCGCTGGATGTGCGAGCGCGACGCGGCCGGCAGGCGCCGGTTCGTGGCGCAATGCGGGGCGACCTGCCCCGATTGCCGGCTGGACGGCAAGCTCCCGATCCGGCCGATCGCCGACGGGTCGATGATCGTCAAGCTGATGTTCGGCGACACGACCGAAGAGGTGCTGCAAAACCCGTCGATTCCAACGACCGGCAAGCGGGTGGGCATGGCGTTGATGGTGCGCGACAGCCGGGGCGCCAAGGACGGCTGGTTCTGGGGCTCTTGGGAGCCGCCGCCGGTGACGGAGGCTTCGCAGCTCGACTGGCCGCCGCCGGTCAACCTCCCCTACCCGTGGATGGGCTTCGGCTACTACTGCGTGAACTGCCACGCCTCCGCGAACAACGACGAGCTCACCTTCTCCGAGCTCAACAACGTCCTCGGCGATCCCGACAGCTTCAGCGATTTCTACTTCCAGGATCAACCGCCGATCGCCGGCATGCCGCGACAGCCGGCGGCCCAGACGCTCGAGCCCCACCACCGGTTCGAGGCGCTGCAGAAGCTCGACAGCGCCGGCCCGACATGGAGCAGGACGCCGTGGCCCGACCCGCAGGTCAAGCGGGTCAGCGCGCCTTACGCGGACTATTCGCGGGAGTTCCTGAAGACATTTGGCGCCAAGGTGATCGTCAAGCCCGGACCGGCGGACGTCGGCAGGCTGTTCATGCCGCCGGAGCCCTATGACCACCTGCCCTCCGGTCCGGACGGGCCGTCGCTGTTCCTCACCTCGGACCAGTGCGTGGGCTGCCACGCCGCCGGCGCCACCGGCATGCACTTCGACATGACGCTGCAGCAGGCCGGCCAGCCGGCGTTCAACCAGCTGCTCAACCTCGCGCCCTACGGTGAATGGCGCGGCTCGCCGATGGGCCTGTCCGGCCGGGACCCCGTCTTCCTCTCACAACTCGAGACCGAGCAGACGGCGCACGCCGCCCTCGACAAGGTCGTCCCCGACCTCTGTTTGCATTGCCACGGCGTGATGGGTCAGCGCCAGTTCTGCCTCGATCAATTCAAGGCGGATCCCAAGCGCGCCAAC
>DATKFK010000624.1:0-3588 GCA_035544375.1 Thermoanaerobaculia bacterium | reverse complement strand
CCGCGCGCCCGCCGCGGCGGCTGCCGGGGCGGGCGTCCTGCCGGCGCCGCCGGTCCAGTATGCCGACTTCGCCGTCTGGCAGGCAGAATGGATGTCAGGCGCGGTGCTCGAGCGCGAGCTGGGCTACTGGCGGCGCCGGCTCGCCGGGCTGCCGGCGCTCGAGATCCCCACCGATCGGCCACGGCCCGCCGTGCGCGACGGGCGCGGCGCCACCCGCACCCTGCGGCTCGGGGCGGACGCCGCCGCCGCGGTCGCCGGGCTGGCGCGCCGCCGCGGGGTGACGCCGTTCATGGCTTTCCTGGGCGTCTTCCAGGCCCTCCTCGGCCGCCTGGCCGGCCAGGAGACGGTGGCGGTCGCTTCGCCGGTCGCGAACCGCCGCCGCCCGGAGGTCGAGCGGCTGATCGGCGTCTTCGTCAACACCCTGGTGCTGGACCTGCGGCTGGGCGACGACCCGGAGCTCGGCGAGCTGTTCGACCGGGTGCGGGCGGCCTGCCTCGGCGCCTATGCGCACCAGGACCTGCCGTTCGAGCGCCTGGTCGAAGAGCTGCGGCCGAGCCGCGACCTGGCGCGCAACCCGCTGAGCGAGGTGATGCTGGTGCTCGAGGAGCCGCTGCCGCCGCGGGAGGTCGAGACCGCCGGCAGCGGCTTGGCGGCCGCCGGTGAAGCCGCCGGCGGCAGGTTAGGCCGCAGGGCCGAGACCCTCCTCGTCTCGCCGCTGCGGAGCGCGAGCGGCACCGCCAAGCTCGATCTGGTCGTCGCCCTCTCGCCGCTCGCCGGCGTGCGCGCCGCCGGCGTGCGCGGCCAGGAAGCGGGCTGGGAGGCGCTCGCCGAATATGCCACCGCGCTCTGGGACCCGGCGACCATCGACCGCCTGCTCGGCCAGCTCCGGACCCTGCTCCTGGGAGCGGCCGCCGCGCCGCCCGCGACCCGCCTGTCGCGGCTGCCGCTGCTCTCGGCGGCCGAGCGCCACCAGCTGCTCGCCGAATGGAACGACACGGCGACCGCGGGGCAGGCCGGCGACGCGGGCGAGCGGGCGTCGGCGCGCCTCCACGACCTGGTGGCGGCGCAGGCGGCGCGCACCCCGGAAGCGGCGGCGGTGGCCGGGCCGGGCGGGCCGGCCGGGCCTGGCGAGCCGGGAGAGGCCCTCACCTACGGCGAGCTGCTGGCGCGTGCCCGCGCCCTGGCCTGCTCCCTGCGCGGTCTCGGCATCGGACCCGAGCGGCGGGTCGGCATTTGCCTCGAGCGCACGCCGGCCTTGATCGCGGGTTTGCTCGGCATCCTCGAGGCGGGTGGCGCCTACGTGCCGATGGACCCCGCCTATCCGCGCGCCCGGCTGGAATGGATGCTCGAGGACTCCGGCGCCGCGGCGCTGGTCACCAGCCGGGCGCTCGCCGGCAGCCTGCCATGGCGCGGCGGCCCGGTGCTCGTCCTCGACGCGACCGGGCCCGCCGCGGCGCCAGGGCCGGAGCCGGCGGGCAGGGCGGCCGATGCGGGCAACCTCGCCTACGTCATCTACACGTCGGGCTCGACCGGCCGCCCGAAGGGGGTCGCGATCGAGCACCGCAGCGCGGTCGCCCTCGTCCGCTGGGCTCTCGGGATCTATCCGCCGGCCGACCTCGCGGGAGTCCTGGCGGCGACCTCGATCTGCTTCGACCTCTCCTTGTTCGAGGTCTTCGTGCCGCTCGCGGCAGGCGGGAGCGTCCTCCTGGCCCCGGACGTCACGCGCTTGCCGGAGCTGCCCGGCGCCGGCGCCGTGACGCTGGTCAATGCCGTCCCCTCGCCCATGGCCGAGCTGGCGGCGGCGCCGTTCCCGGCCGGGCTGCGCACCGTGAACCTGGCGGGCGAGGCGCTCGGTCCCGAGCTGGCGGCGCGGATCCACGGCCACCCGCAGGTCGAGCGGGTGATGAATCTCTACGGCCCGAGCGAGGACACCACCTACTCGACGTTCGCGACGGTGCCCAGGGGAGCCGCGCTGGTCCCGATCGGCCGGCCGATCGCCGGCACGCAGGCGCGGGTGCTCGGCCGCCACGGCGAGCTGCTGCCGGCCGGCGCCCACGGCGAGCTCGGGCTCGCGGGGGCCGGCCTCGCCCGCGGCTATCTGGGGCGGCCGGACCTGACCGCCGAGCGCTTCGCCCCGGATCCGTACGGCGCCGCGGGAGAGCGCCTGTACCGCACCGGCGACAGGGTGCGGTTGCTGGCCGACGGCCAGCTCGATTTCCTCGGGCGCCTCGACGACCAGGTGAAGCTGCACGGCGTGCGCCTCGAGCCCCGCGAGATCGAAGCGCTCCTGGCCCGCCATCCCGCCGTGCGCCAGGCGGCCGTGGTGCTGCGCCGCGACGAGCCCGCGGGTCCTCGCCTGGTGGCCTACCTGGTCCCGGCGGCCGCGGCCCGGCGCGCCGGCATGCGCGACGGCGACGCGCCGCCCAAGGACGCGGCCGGGCCAGGCGTCGCGGACGCGCCGGATGGCGGCGCCGGCCTCGCCGCCGAGCTCGACGCCTGGCTGCGGCGGCAGCTTCCCGCCATCATGGTGCCGGCGGCCTGGGAGCTGCTGCCGGCGCTGCCGCTCTCGCCCAACGGCAAGGTGGACCGGGCGGCGCTGCCGGCGCCGGCGCTGCCGGGCCGGCGGCGCGCGGCGGCGGCGGGCGAGGCAGGGGATGCGCCGCACGGTCCCGTCGAGACGAAGCTCGCCGCGGTCTGGCGCGAGGTCCTCCACCTCGACCGCGTCGGCATCCACGAGAGCTTCTTCGAGCTCGGCGGCCACTCCCTGCTCGCGGTGCGCGCCGCCTTCCGCGCCGGCGAGGCCCTGGGCGTGGAGGTCCCGGTTTCCTCGCTCTTCGAAGCCCCCACGGTGGCGGCGCTCGCCGCCCGGCTGGCGGCGCGCCTCACCGCCGCGGCCGGCGCCGGCGGGGCGGCCGGCAAGCTGCCGGCGCCGGCGCCCGCGGCGGGGCCCATCCCCCTCTCCTTCGCCCAGCAGCGGCTCTGGTTCCTCGAGCGTCTCCACCCGGGCCGGACGGACTACAACCTCGGGGTCTTCGTGCGCCTGTCCGGCACGCTCTCGCGCGCCGCCCTCGCCGCCAGCCTGAGCGCCATCGTCGGCCGGCACGAGCCGCTGCGCACCGTCTACGCGGCAAGCGACGGCGAGCCCTTCCAGACCGTGCTGGCGCCGCCGCCGGCGGACGGGCGCGGGGTGCTCGCCGCCGCCGACCTCTCCGGCCTGCCGGCGGCGCGGCGCGAGCCGGCGCTCCGCGCCGCCGCCCGCGCCCTGCTCGGGCGTCCCTGCGACCTCGCGCGCGGCCCGATCGCCAGCTTCCTCCTGGTAACCCTGGGCCCGGGCGGCGGCGAGCGGGGGACCGGGGCCGCCGCCGGCGAGCACGCGCTGCTCACGGCGTTCCACCACATCGCCGCCGACGGCTGGTCGCTTGAGATCTTCTTCGACGACCTGGCGGCGCTCTACCGGGCGGCCCTGGCCGGCCTGCCGTCGCCCCTGCCGGCGCTCCCCTGGCGCTACGCCGACCACGCTCTTTGGCAGCGCCGCGCCTTCGCCGGCGAAGCGCTCGCCGGCGAGCTGTCGTACTGGCGCTCGCGGCT
>DATKFK010000623.1:0-6927 GCA_035544375.1 Thermoanaerobaculia bacterium | reverse complement strand
GCAGCGACGGCGTGCCTCGCCTCAACTCGCTGTTCCGGGTCTGGTATCTCGATGCCCAGGGTCACGTGCTGTCCGACGCCTATGGCATGGACGACCCGCGGGTCGCCGCCTTCAACTTCGCCGTCGAGCTGTTCGGCTGGGGGCGCGGCTGGCACCAGATCGGCTCCCACCGCGTCTCCGAGGGCGGCGAAGCGGCGACCATCCGTGGCTTCTACACCGGCGCCGCCGACATCCACATGGGATTGCAGGCGCACGACCCCACGCAGCAGGAGCGCGGCAACGGCCTGGGCGGCCGCTCGCTTGCCGGCGCCTTGCAGTATGCGGCCCTGGGCGGCGCCCCCGATCATGGCAAGCACTTGAGCCCGACCGGAGTGTCGCTCGACGACCCGGATGGGGATGGCCATGTCAGCGAGCTCACCGAGGGGGACGTCGACGCGGTCGAGTGGTACATGCTCCATGCCCCGGCGCCCGCGGTCCGCGCCACGCCGCGCAGCGAGCGCGGCCGCCTGGTGCTGCGCGCGGCTGGCTGCACCCGCTGCCACGTCGAGAGCTGGCAGATCGCGGCGCGCGATGCGGCGCGCGGCCGCCGCGGCGACCGGCGGCTGTTCGCGCTCGCGACCGGCACGCGCGCCGCGGCGGACGGCGGCGTCGAGATCACCGGCCGCCTGGTGCCGCTCTACCGGCGCACGCCGGCAGGCGACGTCGAGCCGCTCGGCGGCGCCGCCCTGGTGGCGGGGATCTTCACCGACTTCAAGCACTGGGACCTGGGCCCCGCCTTTTTCGAGCGGCGTTTCGATGGCACCTTGCAGCGCGAGCACCGCACCGCGCCGCTGTGGGGGGTTGGCAGCACGGCTCCCTATGGGCACGCGGGCCAGTTCCTCACCTTGGACGCGGTGATCGCCGCGCACGCCGGTGCGGCGCAACAGGAGGCGGCAGCCTACCGCAACCTGGACCCGGAGCGCCGCCGCCAGCTGCTCGAGTTCCTCGAATCGCTGGTCCTCTATTCGACCGACACCATCCGCAGCGACATCGCCGGCGACGGCAAGCTCGCCGACCATTTCCGGGTGGCGGGCGTGGACGTCGGCTACGAGCGCTTCGACGCGCGCTTCCTGTTCGCCCATCCGCCGCGTTTCCACTCCCTGGCCCAGGTCGTCGATCCCTATGGCCGCCGCAAGCCGCTGCTGCGGATCGAAAACATCGACGAAGCCTACGGCCTCGACCTGCCCTACCGCCGCGACAGCCACGGCACCGGTTTCCCGGACGTCCTCGAGATGTCCGCGGCCGCCGCGAGGAAGGATGACGGTGGAAAACCAGCGCCTCCCCGCTGAGCGTTCGTCCAGGGCGGCGTGGCTGCTCGGCCTCGGCCTGCTCGGCGCCGCGTTGCTGGCGCGGGCGCAGATCTCGGTGCGGCCGGCGGAGCCGCTCGGCCTCTCGATCCGCGAAGCGCGCGTACGGGTCATCCACTCCGAGCATCCGGACGTGCCGGGCACGTCGATGCACCTGCAACAGACCGACCCCTGGCTTGCCTACCAGCGCGGACGGTCCTACTTCTTCCACGAATGGGGCAAGAGCGACGGCGTCTTCGCCGCCTTGCAGGCGCGAGAGTTGGCCGGCGCCACGACCTCTTGCGGCATGTGTCACAACCTGCCGTTTCGCAGCCCCGGCGCCGGCGGCAACGCCGTGCAGCCGATCGGCCATGGCCTCAACACGCCCCACCTCTTCGGCGCCGGCCTGATCGAGATGATCGGCATGCAGATCCGCGCCCAGATCCTCGACGCCTATGACGACAACCACGACGGCTTCCTGGAGGTGCCGAGCGAGACCGCACACCGCCGCGCGGTGGTGGAGGCGGCGCCCGGCGTACGGGTCGATTTCGGCGCCTTGGACGATCTGGATGGTCGGGGCATGCCCGGCCTCAATCCGGCCCTCAAGGTCCGGCTCGTCGACGCCCAGGGCCGGCCGCGGCCGCTGCGGCCGGACGGCACGCCGTCCCGCCTGGGAGACCCCGGGATCGCCGGCTACGACCTCTCCACCGGTATCTTCGGCAGCTCGGCAGGCGACCACCAGTTCGCGACGCTGCGGCTTTTCATCGGCGGCGTCCTGCGCACCGTGATGGGCATGGTGGCCGACGATCCGACCACCTTCCAGCAGCTCGGCAAGCTCCCGGACTGGCAGCGCGAGCAGCGGTGGGCGAAGACCTCCAACGCCGGCGCGCCGCAACCCAACCTCGAGCTCCAGCCCGGCGCGCGGCACGCTCTCGAGGCGCTCTCCGGCCAGCGCGCCGGCACCCTCTCCGAGGGCGAGATCGACCTGCTCGAATGGTTCCTGCTCAACCATCCGGCGCCGGCTGAAGCACGCCAGGACGCGGTGACCCGCCAGGGCCGGCAGCTGCTCCTTGGCTTCGCCTGCACCTCCTGCCACGTCGCCGATTGGGTGCTCAAGCCCGAGGACCCGCGCCATGGCTTCGCCGGCGACCGCCGCTTCTTCGATCTCGAGGTCGCGCCGGATGCGGCAACCGGGCGACTAAAGGGCCGCCTGCGATCGCTGACCGCGGCCGTTACGGACGCGAGCGGCCAGGCGCTCGCGGTACCGCGGCGCGGCGGCTTCGTGGTGCGCGGCGTCTATAGCGACTTCCGCCACCACGACCTCGGTGAGCGCTTTCACGAGGTCTACGTCGACCGGCGCGGCCAGCCGTGGACGCTGCGCAGCTTCCGCACGCCGCCGCTCTGGGGAGTGGGCAGCACGGCGCCCTATGGCCACGACGGAGGGAGCATGACCCTCGACGACGTCATCCGCCGCCATGGCGGCGAGGCGGCGGCGGCGGCGCGCGCCTACGCCACGGCGAGCACCGCGGACCGCGAGGCGTTGATCGCCTTCCTGCGCACGCTGGTGCTCTATCAGCCCGACCAGCTGCCGACCGATCTCGACGGCGACGGCAGGATCGCCGAGGACTTCAGGGTTGCCGGCCACGCCGCCGGTCCGGAACGGTTCTGGCCCGAGCTGCTGTTCCGGGTGCCGGCGGTCTATCGCGGGTGGACCGTGGGGCCCGACGGTGACCGCTATTTCTCCTATGCGATCGAGAACCGCGAGGAGGCGTATGGGGAGAACCTCCTCGCTCTGGCCGACCGCGATCACGACGGCATTCCCGATTGCCAGCAGCAGGCTCCGGCGCCCGCGGCCGCCGCCGAGCCGCACCGGGAGCCGTCGCGCCACCGCGCCGAGGCCGGCGGCTGCGGCCCGCTGTCCGCGCCGGCGGCGCCGACCGCCAGGCGCGGCCCGCCGGCGCCTGCCCCGCCGAGCGGCGGTGGGCGGCGCGCGAGCGACTCGCCGGAGCGCCGGGACAGGAGCTAGCGATGCGATCACGCATCATTCCGGGAGCTGCCCGGGGACCGCCTCTCGCGCCGGCCTGCCGTCCGTGATCCGGAGTCACTTTTTTCAAGCAAGGAGGCACCATGAGCAAGAGAACGCTGTTGATCCTTCTCGCGATCGCCGCTGTCACGCTGGCAGTCGGCTATCGCGTCAACGCCGCCCCGGCTGCCTCGGACACCGTCCGCATCGCAGCGCTGGTCGGCGAGATGGAGCAACTTGGCTTCGCCAAGGTCGAATCCCTCCCCTCGATCAACGTCAAGCCCTACACCCTTCCTGGTGCGAGCGTCGACGTGATGCGGGTCCGCCTGCAGGAGAGCTACGAGATCGCCGGGATCGGTAACGACACCGTCGACCTCACCGGCTGGATCGCGGTCCGCCACGGCGCTTCCCGCGCCGCCAACCACCAGCTGCCGGTGAGCTGGGGGAACTCCATCACCGACACCGAGTTCGTCGGCCTCGAGCTGCAAGGCCAGAGCGGCGTCTTCGGTCCGGTGCGCGTCAGCCTCGACAGTGCGCGTCCGGCGGTAGGCCAGGTCGGCAACTTCGACCTGTCCCCGAGCGCCGCACGCACGCTGCTCGTCGCCAACAAGCAGCAGGCGGAGAAGCCGAAGCCGCAGCCGAAGCCGGAGTCGAGCGACACCTCTGCCTCCAACTGCCGGGCACCGGTCAACGTCAAGGTCTCGATGTCGCAGCTCGGCCTCGAGATGAAGACCAAGGAGCCGGCGGTGTGGTTCTCGCAGGTGACGACGATCCCGCCGGTCGGCCAGGTGGCTTCGGTGACCGTCGATCCCGTCGCCATGATGTCGGCCGGCCGCCAGGTCGGCACGCTGGTTTCCGGCGTGGTCAAGTTCCGCGAGGTCGTTCGCACGGTGCCGCTGTCGACGAACCACCAGGTACAGGTGGCGTCGCTCAACCGCTAGGCGAACCGTTGAAGTCCCTTCAGGGCGGAGCGGCCGACCTCGGCCTGTCAGGCTGGCACGCGCCAGGTCGAAGACGCCACCCGCCCTGTCCCTTGCTGGTACCCACCCCGGGCTGATCTTGCATGATAGGACTGCTGCACTTCTCGGTACGCTATCCCCGGCTGGTGCTGGCGATCAGCCTGCTGCTCACCGCGGTCTGCCTGTGCGGCGTGCCCTTGGTCCGGCCCCGCCTCGACGCGCGCTCGCTGATCCCGGCGGGCGATCCGGCGATGGTCCCGGGCGATGCCGCCACGCGGCTGTTCGACGTGCACGACGTGGTGGTGGTCGCCGTCGCCGCTCCCGGCGGCACCATCTACAGCCCGCCGGCGCTGGCCCTGCTGACCGCCCTGGGCAGCGACCTGGCGCAGGTCGAGGGCATCGTGCCCGCCTCGGTGGTCAGCCTGGCCACGGTGCCCCGCCTCTACCTCGACCACGACCTCCTCGACCTGCGCCCCTGGCTCGAGCGCGGCGCCCCCGATCCGTTGCTGGCGCAGCGGCTGCGCGCCGAGACATCGGCGCTCGGGCTCGACGACGGCGTGCTCGCGGCGCGCGACGGCCGGGCGGCCGCGATCTACGCCGCAGTCGAGCCGGAGGCCGACCGCCCGCGGCTCGCGCGCCGTGTGCGCGCGGTGGTCGCCCGCCACGCCACGGCGGGCTTTCCCGTCTATGCCAGCGGCACCGCCATGGCGCAGGCGGTGCTCGGCGAGGCGGCGGCCGCCGACCTGGTGCGCCTCGTGCCGCTGGTGATCGTGGTGCTGGCAGCGGTCTTGATCTTCGCTTTCCGTCATCCGGCCCCGGCCTTCGTGGCGCTGCTCGAGGTGGGTTTGAGCCAGATCTGGACGATCGGCATCATGGGGTTCCGTCATGAAGCCGTGTTCGTCTCCACGCTGGTGCTGCCGGTGATCCTCATCGTCCTCGGCATGACCGACGACATCTACGCCCTCCACGGCTACTTCACGGCGGCCCGCCAGCTGCCGCGACGGAGCACCGCAGAGCTCATCGTCAAGACCTTCGGCGAGGTGCGGATGCCGATCCTGTTCACCACCATCACGACCATCACCGGCCTCGCGTCGATCGCGCTGACCCGCCTCGAGCCACAGCGCGTCTTCGGCGTCTACGGCGCGCTCTCGGTGCTGTTCTCGAGCCTCGGCACCTTCACCCTGGTACCCGCCCTGATGGTGCTCCTCGACCCCAGGCCACGGGCAGGCCGAGTGCCGTTCGCGCGCGCCAGCCAGCGCCTGCTGGAGCGCCTGGCGGCGGCGCTCTCGGCCATCGACGTGCGCTGGGTGCTGGCCGCGCTGGCGGTGGTGGCGGCGGCGGCGGCCGGCCTGGCGGCCAGCCGCTTGCGCATCCAGGACAACTGGATCGGCAACCTGCCGCCTGAGAGCGACACGGTGCGCGGCGACCGCGCCATCAACCGTCTGCTCGCCGGCACCAACACGCTCGACCTGATGTTCGACAGCGGCAGGCGCGACGGCTTCCTCGACCCCGCGACGCTCCGCGCCCTGGGCGCGGTCGAGGACGACCTGGCCGCCGATCCGCGGGTCGGCACCGCGGTGAGCGCTTACGACGACGTGGTGCGGGTCGATGCGGCGCTCGCCGGCGTCGACGAGCGGGCCTTCCGCGCCGCGCTCGGGCGCGGCGAGCGCACGCTGACGCCGACCGACGTCGAGCAGGCGGTGATGCTGATCAGCTCGGCACGGCGCGCTCCCGGCGGCCAGCGGCTGGACGGCGCCTACCGGCGCTCTTGCATGACCCTCTTCGTCCGCTCCGCCAACTACACGCGCATCGGTGCGCTGCTCGGCGCGGCGGAGCGCGCCACGCGCCGGCGCTTCGGTGGCGCGGTGTCGATGACGCCTTTCGGCGACGGCTGGATCAGCTGGTTGACGGTCAAGCTGCTGGTCGTCGGCCAGGTGCGCTCGATCGGCTTCGCCCTGCTCGCCGAGATCGGCCTGCTGCTGCTGCTCTTCCGCTCGGTGAAGACGATGGCGCTGGCGGTGCTCCCGGTGGCTGGCTGCGTGGTACTGGTCTTCGGCACCCTCGCCGGGTGCGGCATCCCGCTCGGCACCGCCAACTCGATGTTCGCGGCGATCACGCTGGGGATCGGGGTCAGCTATTCGATCAACCTGGTGGTCTCGTACCGGGACCGTGAACGGCTCGGCGCCGAGCCGCGGCAGGCGATCCTCTCCGCTCTTGCCGATCGCGGTCCGGCCATCCTGCTCAGCTGCCTGGCTTTCGTCGCCGGCTTCTCGGTGATGCTGCTGTCGGCGGTGCCGCCCAACCGTCAGCTGGGGCTGCTGGTCTGCCTCAGCCTGGCGAGCTGCATGGTGATCACCCTGGTGCTGGTGCCGAGCCTGACGCTGGTCCGCAACCGGCGGCCACGCGCGGCGGCGGCCGGCGCCGCAGGCGCGGGCGCGGGCGCGGGGTCATGCTCGGGCGCCTGAGCGTGTCGCGAGCGCGCGGCGCCGGCCGCTGGCCGCGGCGCGCCGCCGCGGTCGCGGCGCTGTGCAGCCTGCGCGCGCTCGGCGACGCCGCCGCCGTGCCGGCCGCCGGCGCGGGCGGCGAGCGCGCGATGCTCGGCGGCTCCCCGGAGCGCAAC
>DATKFK010000622.1:0-8032 GCA_035544375.1 Thermoanaerobaculia bacterium | reverse complement strand
AGCGGGTAGAAGTCCGGGTCCTTGCGGGTGATCGGCAGCGGCAGGCCGAAGTGAATGCCGACCGAGGCGGTTTCCTTGTCGATCAGGGTGATGTGGCGCCCGGCCGGCGGCGGCGACGGCGGCAGCGTCCTGGCGGTACGGGTGCCGGCCGGCAGGCTGCCGAGGGCGCTGGCCAGCCTGGCCGGGAAGCCGTCCGGGTAGCCGCCGGCGACGCCGATCATCAGGTTGGCGAGGGTGTAGTGGCTGCGGTAGAACTGCCGCACGTCTTCGAGCGTGATGCTCTCGAGGCCGGCGACGGTGCCGGCGGGCGCGTGCCCGTAGGGATGCCCGGCGAAGATGTGCTGCTGCAGCGCCTCCAGGCCCAGCAGCTCGTCGCTGGCGCTGCGCAACGTATTGGTGAGATAGGAGAGAAGCTGCTGCTTGTTGCGCCGGAAGTCGCTGTCGGAAAACGCCGGCGTGAGCACGGCCTCCTCGAGCAGCTCGGCATAGGTGTCGACCGCGGCGCGGGCCACGGTGCCCGAGAACACGGTGACCTCGCGGTCGGTGTGGCTCTGGATCTCGGCGGCGAGCGGGTAGAGGTCCTCGAGCAGCTGGCTGTAGGGGCGCTTGGCGGTCGAGGCCTGCGACACCATCAGCGCGGTCAAGGACGCCAGGCCCTCCTTGCCGGCCGGATCGTCGATCGAGCCGATCCGGAACAGCAGCCGGATGGCGACCAGCGGCGATGTGGCGCTCGGCAAGGCGACGATTTCGGGAGTCTCAGGAGTGGGGGCGGTCTTCGCGGCCTCCGGCGTCGTTGCCGCGCGTCCGGACGCCTCGGGAGCGGCGGCGCCGCCGGCCGTGCTCACCATTCCCACCAGCAAGCCGATGAAAGCAAGCGCGGTGGCGATCTCTCGTCCGTTACCGGCGATGTGCATGGTTCCCGCCTCCCTGCGGCTTGGCGGCGCCAGCCTGCGGCTTGGCCTCGGCGGCCGCGAGCGCCACCGTGGTCTGGTTCTGCGGCTGGAAGACCGCACGCGCCAGGCGCTGGACGTCTGCCGGCGACACCCGTGCGTACTGCGCCTGGTGCCGATTGATCGATTGCACGTCGCCGGTCAGGGCCAGCATCGCGCAGGCCTGCGTCGCCACCTGCTCCGGCGTGCTGAGCCTCAGCGCGAAGCTGTTGCGGAGGTGCGAGGCGATGCGCGCCAGCCTGCCGCTGTCGGGCGGCGTGGCCTGCAAGCCGGCGAACGCGCTTTCGATCGCCTGCCGCACCTTCGGCACCAGCGCCGCGGACTTGACGCGTGCCAAGACGGTGAACAGGTAGGGGTCGCGGTGGCTGTCGGCGGAGCCTTGCAGCAGATCCACCCATTGCTTTTCGACCACCAGCTCCTGGTAGAGCGGCGCCGACTCGGCGAACAGCAGCTCGGCGATGACGTCGAGAGTTGCCGAGTCGACGGTGCGATCGGAGAACGCGGGGATGTGCCAGCCGGCGAACAGGATCGGCTGGATGGGAGTCGGCCAATCGATATGACCGCTCTTGCCCCCGCGCTGCGGCGGCTCGGGAGAGATCGGCGCCGGGCGATATCCCTTCTTCCAGCCGGCATACTCGCGCTCGACGACCGCGAACACCTCCCGCGGCCGGATGTCGCCGGCGACCACCACGGTGCAGTTCTCCGGGCGGTAGAAGCGAGAGAAGAACTGCCGGCTGAAGTCGTAGTATCCGGGCATCGCCTTGACGTCGGCAAGGAAGCCGATCGTCGTGTGCTTGTACGTGTGCGTGGTGTAGGCCAGGTCGCGCAGCTTCTCCTCGAGCGGGAGGAAGGGCGATGAGGCGTTCTTGTTGTACTCGCCGAGGATCGCCAGCGCCTCGGCGCGGAAGCCGTCCTCCGAGTACTTGAGGTTTTGGAAGCGGTCCGCTTCCATGTCGGCGATGGTGGCCAACTGGCTGGCCGGCCCGACGATGTGGTACAGGGTGAAGTCATCGGTGGTGAAAGCATTGGAGTCGGCACCCATGCCCTTGAGCACGTCGTTGTAGTGGTCCTGCGAGTATTTGTCGGTGCCGCGGAACATCATGTGCTCGAAGAAATGCGCGAAGCCGCTGTGGCCTGGCTCCACCTCGTCACGCGAGCCAGTCCGCACCAGCGTCAGATACGCCAGGGTCCCCGGGCTGTCGTAGGGTATTGCCAGCACCTCGAGCCCGTTGGCGAGCCTGGTCTCTGAAACCTGGTAAGGAAAGGCGTCGGTTGGCGCGGCTGCCGGCGCGCCGCCGCCGCGGCGGGCCGCGCCGCCCAGGGCCGGGCCGCCGCCGGACGGCCGCGACGGCTGACCCGGGGCCGGGGAGCCCTGGCCGGCGGGCGCGGCGATCAGGGCCGCGGCAGCCGGCACCAGCAGTCCCAGCAGCGCGAAAGTGAGTCGGAATGACACGGTCGAGGGCCTCCTTGGAAGTTCCCCAAACAGGGCGGCTCATCTTATCCTAGGGTCCATGGCATGGCTCGATCCACGCGGCGCGTCCCGCTCCCACCCCGGTCGCCGGCGGCGGTCGCGGCTGCTGCCGCTGATCATGGCGGTGCTCGCCGCGGCCGCGGCGCTGGCCGTTTCGGGCCGGCTGCGCGCTCCCGCGGCGAGGTCCGCCGATTCTGGGCTCGGCGGCAGAGCTGACGCCGGAGCTGACGCCGGCGCCGGCTCCGGAGGCGTGGCGTCCGCGAGCGAGCGCGAAGCGGCGGCCGCGGCGCAGCGCCGCCCCGGGACCTCGGCGCCGGCGGCCGGGACCGCAGCGCGCCGGACGCCGGTGGTGGCGGTGGCCGAGAAGGTGTCGCCGGCGGTGGTCAACATCGCCGCCGAGTCGATCGTGCGCGACGTCGATCCGTTCTTCGGCGGCATCTTCACGCCGCAGCGGCGCGCCCAGTCGCTGGGCTCGGGCCTGATCATCGAGCCGAACGGCATGGTGCTGACCAACGCCCACGTGATCGAGAGCGCATCGCGGATCGTGGTCACGCTGCTCGACGGGCGCGAGCTGCAAGCCGACGTGCTGGGTTCCGATCACGACGCCGACCTGGCGGTGCTCAGGGTGGGAGCCCGCGGCCTGCGCGCGGTGCCCCTGGGCAAGAGCTCGGACCTGATGATCGGCGAGACGGTGGTGGCGATAGGCAATCCGTTCGGGCTCTCCCATACCGTCACCATGGGAGTGCTCTCGGCCATCGGCCGCACCGTGCCGTCGCAGAGCGGGGAGCGGCTGTTCACCGACTTCCTGCAAACCGATGCCTCGATCAACCCGGGCAACTCGGGCGGACCGCTGGTCAACATCGTGGGCGAGGTCATCGGCATCAACACCGCCATCGTCTCGGGCGCCAACGGCATCGGCTTCGCGATCCCCGCCGACCGGGCGCGGCGGGTGGTCGGGGACCTGCTGCGTTATGGCGAGCTGCGGCCGGTCTGGAGCGGCGCACGCCTGCTGACGATCGACGAGGAGCTGGCGCGGCGCTACCGGCTGCCGGTGCAGCACGGGGCCCTGGTCGGCAAGGTCTATCCCGGATCGCCGGCGGCGAGCGCCGGGCTGCAGGAGAACGACGTCATCGTCGCGGCGGGAGGCCATGCGGTTGCGGCGCGCGAGGACGTCATCACCGAGATCTACACCGTGGCGGCGGACAGCCCGATCGCGCTCGAGGTGCGGCGCGGCGGCCGCACGCTGCGCCTGACCCTGCGCGCGCAGCCGCCACCCCAGGGGATCGGCCTCAGCGTCCTCGAGCACAGCGTCGGCCTGGTGGTGGGCGGCGGCCGCGGCGAGCTGGCCATCCAGCGGGTCCTGCGCGGCTCCGCGGCGGACCGCCGGGGGCTTCAGGCGGGTGACCTGATCCTGGGCGCGAACGGCCAGCGCGTCGACTCGGCCGACGTCCTCGCCCGCGAGGTGCTGCGCGCCATGGACCGCGGCAGCCTGCTGCTCGCCGTCCAGCGCGGTCCCTTCGTCTATAATTTGGAATTCGCTCTCTGACGGCGATGCTCCAGCGCATCGCCCTGCTGGTGACGGGAGCATCGGGAATGCTGCTGCCCCGCCACGTGCTGGGGCGGCTCGCGTCCCACCCGGGTATCGAGCGCATCCACCTGTGCGTGTCGGCCGGGGCCAGCCAGGTGCTGCGCCACGAGCTGGGGCCGGACCGCACCGGCGACGCCGACCTGGCGGCCGCGGCGGGCCTCGACCCGGCCGCCGGCGCCAAGCTGCGCATCCACCGCGACGGCGAGCTCGATGCGCCCATCGCCTCGGGCTCCTACCCTCTCGCCGGCACGCTCGTGCTGCCGTGCAGCGCCGGCACCCTGGGCGCCCTCGCCACCGGCACGGCGCGGACCCTCGTCCATCGCGCCGGCGCCGTGGCGCTCAAGGAAGGGTGGCCGCTGGTGCTCGGCTTCCGCGAGACGCCCTACAGCCTGGTCCACGTCGAGAACATGCGCCGGCTGCTGCTGGCCGGCGCCGCGATCATGCCGCCCGTGCCCGCGTTCTACATCGGCGGCGAGGACCTCGGCCGCTTCCTGGACCATTACACCCTGCGCCTGCTCGACCGCCTCGGCCTTCCGGACCCCGAAGCCCCCGGGGGCGCCGCCCCCTCGCCCGCCGCCCCCGCCGGGACCGCGGAGGAGCGGGCCCGCCGCGGGCTGCGCTGGGGTGAGGACGCCTGAGGGCGGGCCGCGCGGCTGAAGGTCTGGTGTCCCGGGCGGGAGGCGGGCGGTGGCGGGGGGGGAGTGCGGCCTCGACCAGGTGGAACCCGGCCCCTTCAGGCCGGCAGCGCCGGTTCTTCCGCGGGGCGGTCGAGCACGGCGCGGACGGTGCGCGCCAGGGTCTTGGCCGAAAACGGCTTCTGCAGGCAGATCGGAGACCCGGCGCCGGTGGGCAGCGCCCGCTCGCTGTAGCCCGACATGTAGATGACGCGCATCCGCGGCTGCTCGGCGAGCAGCGCCGCGGCGAGCTCCGGTCCCTTGATGCGGGGCATCGTGACGTCGGTGAGCAGCAGGTCGATCGCGCCCTGGTTGCGCCGCGCCACCTCGAGGGCCTCGCCGGCGCCCGCCGCCGCCAGCACGCGGTAGCCGCGGCCCGCCAGGATGCGCTGCAGCACCGTCCTGACTCCTTCCTCGTCCTCGACCAGCAGGATGGCCTCGGTGCCCGAGTCGGCGGTGCCCGCGGCCGGCTCGACGGCGGCGCTCGCGCTCTCGGCGGTCACCGGCAGGTAGATGCTGAAGCGCGAGCCCCGCCCCGGCGCGCTGTCGACGAAGATGTGGCCGCCGCTCTGGCGGACGATGCCGTAGGCGGACGCCAGGCCCAGACCGGTGCCTTCGCCCTTGGTGCTGAAGAAGGGCTCGAAGGCCCGCGCCAGCGTCGCGGCGTCCATGCCGATGCCGGTATCGGTCACCGTCACCAGGATCCAGGAGCCCTCCGGCACGTCGGCATGGGGCGCGGGGCTGGCGGCCGCCACCGCGAGAGACGTGGTGCGGATGACGAGCCGGCCGCCGGAGGGCATGGCCTGGCGGGCGTTGACGCCCAGGTTGACCACCACCTGCTCGAGCTGCCCGGGGTCGATCTTGACCCGGCCGGCGCTTGGATCGAGCTCGGTGGCGAGCGAGACGTCGTCGCCGAGCAGCCGGCGCAGCATCTTCTCCACTCCCTTGATCACCGCATTGAGCGCCACCACCTTGGTTTCCATCGGCTGGCGGCGGGCGAAAGTCAGGAGCTGGCGGGTCAGCGCCGCGGCTTTCTGGGCGGCTTCCTTGATGCCGCCCAGGTTGCGCTGCAAGGAGGCATCGGCGGCGTGGCGCTCGAGCAGCAGGTCCGTGTAGCCGAAGATGGCGAGCAGGCAGTTGTTGAAGTCGTGCGCGACGCCTGCCGAAAGCCTGCCGATCGCTTCCATCTTCTGGGCATGCAGCAGCTGGCGTTGCAGCATCTGGTTTTCCGCCTCGTCGCGCTTGCGGCGGGCGATGTCGCGGATGGCGACGACCGTCACGTCCTCGCCCTGGAAGACGTAGCTCTTGGCGGCGATCTCGACGTCGACCGCGGAGCCGTCGCGCCGCCAGCCGCTCCCTTCGCGCGGCTCTTCGGCCGGCGCCGAGCCGCCTTCGGGCAGCAGGTCGCTGAGCTCGCGGCCGATCAGCTCCGCCGCCTCGTAGCCGAAGATGGCGAGCAGGGCATGATTGACCTCGAGGATGACGCCGCCCTTGACGATGGCGATGCCTTCGAGCGTCGCCTCGAAAAGGTTGCGGAAGCGCTCCTCGCTGCGGCGGATCTCCTCCTCCGCGAGGGTGCGCTGCGCGATCTCGCGCTGCGCTCGCTCGTAGAGGCGGATGTTGGCGACCATCGGCGCGACCTGGTTGGCGACGGTGGAGAGCAGGCGGATGTCGCTCGCCGGAAAGTAGTCGTCCGGATCGCGGCGGCCGATCAGCCATACCCCCAGGGTCTCGCTCTGCAGCGCCAGCGGGATCGCCAGCCGCACCCAGCCGCGCGGCGCCTCGCCCGGCCGCGGCGGCAGGTAGCGTCCGCTCCCGGCCAGCAGCGCGGCCAGCTCCTCGCCCGCTATCGGCGGCTCCGCGGCGGGGAGGCCTTGCTCGTACAGGGTCTCGTGCCGTCTCTGCGGGCCATCCGCGAGCAGGTACAACGCCGACTGGCGGATGAGCAGGGTGGGCAGGATCTCGTTGACCAGCAGGCGGGCCAGCACCTCGCTGTTGAAGGCCAGCGGGACCCGTTCGGAAACCAGGCCGATGATCTCTTCCGGAGTATGGCGGAGGCCGAAGACATGCCGATCGATCAGCTTCTGGAACGGTTCGCGCAGCAGCGGCGTGCCGATGGCAAAACCGAGCGACAGGGTGAGCACCGCGGCGAGCAGCCGCTCGTCGACCGGCCCCCACCGCCCGACGACCAGCAGCAGTGCCGCGATGAAGGCGGTGATCGACAGGGCGGAGAAGCTGTAGACGCCGAGCAGGCGGTTGGCCCGGAACTCGAGCGCTCCCAGGTGATGCTTGTAGATGGCATAGATGTAGCTCATCGGCAGCAGGGGCAGTGACAGCAGGGCGACGATGAGGAGCCAGGGGTGCAGGGTCCAGAGGTCGGGGAGGCCGGCGATCGGCCGGAGCAGCGGCAGCAGGCCGAAGAGGAAGATGAACGGTCCGAGCCCGATGAACAGGCCGAAGAGCATGATGCGGCTCGCCAGCTTGAGCGCCGGATCGAGCGGCAGCAGCAGGCGCAACACCAGGAGCCCCAGCGACACCAGGACGCCGGCGGCGGTGAACGCCACGAGGCCCGAAGTGCCCTTGAGCAGGTAGCAGCCGTCGAGGATGGCCAGCAGCAGGGCGGCGCCGTAGAGCGAGATCAGCAGTGCTCGGCGCGGCCTTGGGGCGAGGAGCGAGCTGGGCAGGATCAGGTGGAGGTGCACGGTGAGCGGCACGAAGAACCAGATGGCGCAGTGGAAGACGATGGCCGAGCCGCGGAGATGGGACGGCGAGGCGAGGCCGGAGGAGAGCCACACGGCGGTGACGTAGCTGAAGCCGACCAGCACCAGCCAGCGCTCGTCGTGCGGCCGCAGGAAGATGACCGCCACGCTGCCCATCAGCCAGAAGACGAAGGGGAGCAGGCCCGACGCCGCGCTCCAGGTCGCGCCCCCGCCATGGCGGCGTGCCCGCACCGACAGGGAAAGGATGCGGCCATGGCGCAACACGCGCATCGGGCCGACCTCGCGGCCGCCGAGCCCGGAGAGCAGCTCGACCGACCGGTGGCGCGTGAAGGTGCCGAAATCGAGCCCGCCGATCGCCAGCACGCGGTCGCCCGCCTGCAGGCAGTCCGCCGCGGCGCAGGGATGATCCGCCTTCAGGATGCTCCAGTCGCCGGGGCTGAGCGAGAAAGCCGAGTTTTCGCGGGACTTGACGTAAGGGTAGTAGAGAGTCGGCAACAGCACCACGAGCGAGAGGAGGATCCACAGGAGATCCTCTTTCTTGAGGGACAGCTGCGAGCGGTCGACCATGCCTTGCGCTGCCGCCGGCCGCGGCACTCGGCGCGCACCTGGGAGGCCCGTGCCGGCCGCGG
>DATKFK010000621.1:0-15608 GCA_035544375.1 Thermoanaerobaculia bacterium | reverse complement strand
AGCTGCGTCTATTGTTCCCAGCGCGTAATTTGCCGCCACTCAAATCAGGATGGAAGCGCGATTTTCTTCTTTTAGTGGATGGCTGGGCGAAGGATGGTGATTACAACACGGCCTATTCCCAGTCCGTCGAGCCGCTGCCGTTCCACGCCATGTCGGCCTACCCGTACCCGTCCCGGGAGCACTTCCCTGACGACCCGGAGCACCGCCGCTGGCGAGAGACCTACAACACGCGGCCGGCGCTGCGCCTGCTGCGGCCCCTGACGGAGGCGGCGTCGGCCTCCGGCACGGCGGCGGCGGATGGCGGCACCGGTAAGGATAGAGGGCTACGAAAATGACCAATCGCTGGAAGAAGCTGGTGGCGGCCGGCTGGCTGGCCCTGCTGCTCAACACGGCCTACATCGCGGCGCTGCCCTCGGCGACCCTGTTCTACATGGGCAACGTCGTGCTGCACCTGGCGCTCGGCCTGGCGCTGACCGTGGCGGTGCTGCTCCTGTGGCGACGCGCCAGCCGGGATGCGGCAGCCGGGGCCGGCAATGCCGGCGTGGCGGGTGCGGCGGGCACGCCTGGCGACGGTGGGGCGGCAGACCTGGCGACGGGATCGCCGGCCGGGGCGGCGGCGGTCTGGCTGCTGGCCCTCGCCGCCGCGGCCGGCATCGCGCTGGCGGTCGTGGGCAACACCACTCCACACCGCTGGCTGCTGTGGGTCCACATCGGCGCCTCGGCGCTGGCGGTGCTGGCGGGGCTTCTGTACCTGCGGCGGCGGGCCGCCGTGATGGGCTCTCGCGGCGGCGCCTGGCCGCGGCTGTGGCGGGCCAGCGCGGCGGCGGCGGCGGTGCTGCTGCTGCTGCCGGCGGCGATGATCGGCTACCGGCGCCTGCATCCCGATCCGGCGATGCGCATCCACAACCCGGCGATGGCACCGGTGTCGATGGACGAGGAGGGAGGCGGCCCGAAGTCGCCGTTCTTCCCGTCGTCGGCCAAGACCAACGTCGGCGGCATCATTCCCGCCGATTTCTTCACCCAGTCGGACACCTGCGGCGAGTGCCACAAGGACATCTACCGGCAGTGGAAGAGCTCGGTCCACCATTTCGCATCGTTCAACAACCAGTTCTACCGTAAGTCGATCGAGTACATGCAGGACGTGGTCGGCACCCAGCCCAGCAAGTGGTGCGCCGGCTGCCACGACCACGCGGTGTTCTTCAACGGCAGGTTCGAGCGGCCGATCAAGGAGCAGATCGACACGGAGGAAGCGCGCGCCGGGCTGGCCTGCACCTCGTGCCACGCCATCACCCATGTCGACAGCTCGATGGGCAACGGCGGCAACACGGTGGCCTATCCGCCGCTGCACGAGCTGGCGGCGAGCCGTAACCCGGTGCTGCGGCGGGTCAACCACTTCCTCACCTATCTCAATCCCGAGCCGCACCGCGAGACCTTCATGAAGCCGTTCATGCGCCTGGATAGCGCGGAGTTCTGCTCCGGCTGCCACAAGGTGCACCTCGACGTCCCGGTCAACCACTATCGCTGGTTCCGCGGCTTCAACGACTACGACGCCTGGCAGGCGAGCGGCGTGTCGGGTCAGGGCGCGCGTGCTTTCTATTACCCCAAGGAATCGAAGACCTGCGGCGGTTGCCACATGCCGCTGGTCGATTCGCAGGACCCGGGCAACAAGCACGGCAAGGTCCATTCGCACCGCTTCGCGGCCGCCAACACCGCGCTGCCCTTCGTCAACCACGACCAGGAGCAGCTGCAGGTGGTCGAGAAGTTCCTCAAGTCGGGTTTCCTGACCGTCGACATCTTCGCCATCTCGCCGGAGGACCCGGCCGGGCCGGGGGAGCAGATGATCCGGCGGGTGGAAGACCGGGAGGCCGGGCCGCAGCTGGCGTCGACGTTCGCGGTGGGCGATGAGGCGCAGGCGGCGGGACCGGCGATCCTACGCGACGTCGGCAAGCTGGCCGCGCCGCTCGACGCTGAAGCGAAGCGCGGGTTCGCGGCGCGCCCGGGCTCGACGGTGCGGGTGGACGTGGTCGCGCGCACGCGCACCATCGGCCACTTCTTCCCCGGCGGCACGGTGGACGCCTTCGACGTCTGGCTGGAGCTGGTGGGGCGGGACGCCACCGGCCGCGTGGTCTATTGGAGCGGGGCGGTCGAGGACGGCGGCAAGGGTCCGGTCGAGCCGGGAGCGCACTTCTACCGCTCCGTCCAGCTCGACGGCGCCGGCAACATCATCAACAAGCGCAACGCCTGGCAGTCGCGCAGTGTCCTGTACGTGCGGCTGATCCCGCCCGGCGCCGCCGACGTCGCCCACTACCGGGTCCACATCCCGGCGGACGCGCGCGGGCCGATCACGTTCGAGGCGCGCATGAACTACCGCAAGTTCTCGCATTACTACACGCAGTTCGCCTACGCCGGCCAGCCGAAGCCGGGCCAGCCGGCGTCGCTGGTCGATGCCAGCCACAACAGCCAGGAGTGGACCTTCACGCGCGCCAACATCCCGGCCGACGTCTCGGGCGAGATCCGCGGCGAGATCCCGGACCTGCCGATCGTCGCCGTGGCGCAGGCAAAGGCTGTGCTGCCGCTCGCGGCGACGACCAAGGCGCCTGGGGCGACGTCGGAGATGGCGCCTGAGGCGCCAGGGAAGGCGGCGGGCGAGCTGGCTCCAGCGGCCGCCGCCGCCGAGAGGCCGTGGCAGCCGGTGGTGCGCAAGGAAGACCGCGAGCGCTGGAACGACTGGGGGATCGGGCTGCTGCTGCAGGGCGACCTGAAGGGCGCGGAGTACGCCTTCAGGCGCGTCACCGAGGCCGAGCCGGGGTATGCCGACGGCTGGGTGAACGTCGCGCGGGCGCTGATCCGCGAGGGCGAGATCGACGCCGCCAGGCCATTCATCGACAAAGCGCTGGCGATCAACGGCAAGCTCGCGCGGGCGCTGTTCTTCAGGGCCACGATCGAGAAAGAGGCGGGCGACTACGACGCGTCGCTGGCGTCGCTGGCGCAGGTGGAGGCGCAGTTCCCGCGCGACCGCGTGGTGCTCGATCAGGAGGCGCGGGTGCTGTTCCTCGAGCGGCGCTACGCCGAGGCGCTGAAGGTGCTCGACCGCGTGTGCATGGTGGATCCCGAGGACCTGCAGATGCACTACACCGCGATGCTCTGCCATCGCGCCCTGGGCCACCAGGAGCAGGCGGCGCGCGAGGCGGCGCTGTTCCGGCGCTTCAAGGCCGAGGAGTCGGCGCAGGCGCTCACCGCCGAGCGGCGGCAGCAGAGCCCCGAGGACAACAACGAGCGTCAGGCGATCCACGAGCA
This sequence comes from Thermoanaerobaculia bacterium, assembly GCA_035544375.1. Lineage (GTDB taxonomy): Bacteria > Acidobacteriota > Thermoanaerobaculia > Multivoradales > UBA5704 > JASLEW01. The sequence continues at coordinate 12,311 of DATKFK010000621.1, read as the reverse complement.
CGACAGCGTGCGGCTGCCATGGGAGGGGACGAAGCAGACGACGGTGGCGGCAGTCGGGGCGCCGGCGGCTCGCGTGGCGAAGCGGGCGACGCAGCAGACGACGACACAGGCGACGCAGGCGGCGACGACCGCAGCAGCGGCACCCCTGGCGAGGGTGCCGGCAGTTGCGGCGCCGGTGGCTCCCGTGGCGCCGCGGCCGGCGGCGAGCGAAAAGACCCGGGCGAAAGCGGCTCCGGCGGCGCCCCACACCTACGGGACGGCCGGTGCGGCAGGGGGACCGAGCCGATGATCGGCAAGAGGTCGGAGATGGCACGCAGGGGCGGGAGCCACCCGCGGGTCCGTTGGGCGCCGCCGGCACCTGCATCGCAGGTGCGGCATGCATCACGGGCGCTGATCGCGTCGCTGGCGGTGCTCGCGTTGCTGGCGCTGATCGCGTCGGCGTCGGCAGGCGCGCTGCCCAGGTTGCTGCGGCTGGCGGCCGGCGCCGCGGCCGCCCGGTCCGCCGGAGCGGAAGCGACTGGCGGCGGCGTCCGTTTCAGCGACGTGACGGCCAGGGCCGGCATCCGCTTCACCCACAACAGCGGCCGGGCCGGCAAGAAGTACCTGCCGGAGACCCTGGGACCGGGTTGCGCTTTCTTCGACGCCGACGGCGACGGCTGGGCGGACATCCTGCTCGTCAACGGCCGCGACTGGCCGGCGGGCAAGGCCGGCGCGGCGCCGGCCGCGGGCAGGCGCCGGTCGCTGCCGGCCCTCTACCTCAACAACCATGACGGCACCTTCCGCGACGCCACCGCCGGCAGCGGCCTGGATGTCGAGATGTATGGCATGGGGGTCGCGGTCGGCGACTACGACAACGACGGGCGCGACGACGTCTATGTCACCGCGCTCGACGGCGATCACCTGTTCCACAACGAGGGCGGCGGCCATTTCCGCGACGTGACGCGCGAAGCCGGCATCGACAACCACAGCTTCGGCACCAGCGCGGCCTGGCTCGACTACGACCGCGACGGCAAGCTCGACCTGTTCGTCGCCAACTACGTGCAGTGGAGCCCCGAGAAGGACCTGTGGTGCTCGCTCGACGGCGTCGCCAAGTCCTACTGCACGCCGGAGTCCTACAAGGGCGCGCCGTCGAAGCTGTACCACAACCTGGGCAACGGCAGGTTCGCGGACGTGAGCCACCAGGCCGGCATCGACGACCCGACGAGCAAGGCGCTCGGCGTGGCGGTCCTCGACTACGACGGCGACGGCTGGCCGGACCTGTTCGTGGCCAACGACACGCAGCCCAACAAGCTCTACCGCAACCGGCGCAACGGCACGTTCGCCGAGGAAGGCCTCGAGGCGGGGGTGGCGTTCGGCGAGGACGGCGTGGCGCGCGGCGCGATGGGGGTCGATGCCGCGGACTACGACGGTTCGGGGCGGGCGCACCTGCTGGTCGGCAACTTCTCCAACGAGATGCTGGGCCTGTATCACAACGAGGGCAACGGCATCTTCGTCGATCGCGCGCCGGCATCGGCGGTGGGGCGGGCGAGCCTGCTGACGCTGACCTTCGGTGTCTTCTTCTTCGATTACGACCTCGACGGCAAGCTCGACATCTTCGCCGCCAACGGGCATATCGAGGAGGAGATCGGGCGGGTGCAGCCGAAGGTGCAGTACCGCGAGCCGCCGCTGCTGTTCCGCAACCTGGGCGGCGGCCGCTTCGAGTCCGCGGGCGCGGGCGTGGGCGCCGAGTTCAACCGGCCGATCGTGGCGCGGGGCGCGGCGTATGCCGACTTCGATCACGACGGCGACCTGGACGTGCTGATCACCACCAACCACGGACCGGCCTACCTGTTCCGCAACGACGGCGGCAACCGCAATCACTGGCTCCGGGTCCGCACCGTCGGCACGCGCTCGAACCGCGACGGCATCGGCGCGGTGGTGCGCGTCGCCAGCGCCTCGGGGGCGCAGTGGAACATGGTGCGCAGCGGCTCGTCCTACTGCTCGCAGAGCGAGCTCGTCCAGACCTTCGGGCTGGGACGGGATGCCGAGGTGACCGGCCTCGAGATCGATTGGCCGAGCGGCGCCAGGCAGAAGCTGGGGCGGGTGGCGGCCAACCAGACCGTCACCGTCGAGGAGGGCAAGGGGATCGTGGCGCGCCAGGGGCCGGGGCAATGAGCGGTTCAGGTGGCGGCCGCGGCGGCGCCGGCGAGGGTATCGACGCCGCGGCCGCGCTGAGCGCGCTGACCGACCGGGCGGACCGCAACAAGGAGATCGCGCGCCGCTTCCGCGAGGACCTGTGGAACAGCGGCGACCTGACGATCGCCGACGAGATCATCGCTCCCGAGTGCCTGGTGCACGCGCGGGTGCCGCTCGCCACCGATTTCGTGCGCGGCCCCGACGCCCTCCGCCAGCTGGTGCTCTTCTACCACCTGGCCTTCAGCGACATCCGCATGACGGTGGACCAGCTGATCGCCGAAGGCGATACGGTGGCCGCCCGCTGGACCGGCAGGGGGCGTCACAGCGGCGAGCTGCTGGGGCTGCCGGCGGCGCGCGGCGAGACCGTCACCACCGGCATCGATTTCCTGCGCTTCGACAACGGCCAGATCGTCGAGGGCTGGGTGGCGTGGGACATCCTCAGCCTCATCGAGCAGCTGCTGCCGCCGGCGACGGAAGCCGCCGGCGACAGCGCGGTCGCGAGCGGTCCGCTGGCCGAGTTCCTGCCGTTGCTCAAGCGCCTGCGCTAACGCGCGGCGGAAACCGTCCGCCGCCGCACCAGGATCAAAGCGGCGATCCCCAGCACCGCGGCAAGCGCGGCGAGGCCGCCCAGGGACAGCGTCGGGACGGTGGCGATCGGCGGCGCGGCCACGAAGTTGGCGATCTCGGCCTGCTCGGCCGTGGTCGTGCACTGCAGCGTATTGGGAGGCAGGCTGACGAGCGCGGCGGCCCTGGTCTTGGAGGCGGCGATGGTCGGCTGGTTGACGGCGAAGTTGGCGATGATCTTGGTCTCGCCGGGTTGCAGGGTGAAGGTGTAGCCCCAGAAGGGGTTGTCGTCGCCGTTGACGAAGCTGATGCCGGCGAGCGGCACCGCCCCGCCGGGTCCCTGCAGCACGTGTCCCAGGCGCGGGTCGCTGGTGGTCTTGCCGGTGAAATTCTGGAACGTCGTGACCCAGGTGTCGGTCACGGAGGGCGTGAGGCTGCCGGTCGAGGTGCCGGTGATTTTCGTGTTGCTGTCCGAGCCCAGGTTGTTGGCCACCACCATGGTGACCGTCTGCGGCGTGGCGCCGGTGTTGGTGAAGTAGTTCAGCCAGCGGGCGAACTGGTCGTTGTCCGGCACGAAGACCTTGCGGGACATGTGGAGCGAGCCCACCGTCTGCACGGGGAAGACCACCTGGCGATTGACGTGCGAGACGGGTCCGGGGCACTCGGTGGTGGCGGGGCCGTTCTTGTTGTAGATGACGAAGTTCGCGTTGCCGGTCTCGCAGGTCGCCACCGTGTTGTTCAAGCTGAGACAGATGGTGTTGTAGCCGTCGTAGGAGTCGTTCAGCGTCGAAGAGGTGGTGCCGCCGGCGCTGGTCGAGGCGGCGACCGCGTGGGTGTAGCTGGCCTCGGACATGGCTCCAGACGCCGAGCTGCTCGTGCTGAACGTGATGTCCGTATTGATGAAGTACTTGAGGCCCTGGGCGTCGATCAGGGCGATGGAGCCGGTGGCTCCGCCCGGATGGCGGGGGTGCGGGGCTTTCCCGGCGTCGACGGCGGACTTCTGCCGCGCCTGCCGGCGCTCGATGATGGAGACGTCGGCCAGGAGGACCGGAGCTGCTACCAGGCTGAGCAACGCCACGGCGAGGACTCGTCGCATCGGGGAAAGCTCCTTGTGAACCGGCCGGGCACCGAGCCACGGCCGTGCCGTCATTTCGATGAGCGGGCCGATTATGCCATGGATATGCAGGTTTGTGAACGGGTCAAAATCTGGGCAACGCGGCATCGGCAGCGGATTTCGCGGCTAGAATGGCGACCCGAGCCATGAAAATGCCCTTCGTCGATCCGCGGCGCTGCCGCCTGAAGCCGCGGGCACCGAGCTGCCGGCGGTCCGGTTCCGGGCTGCGACGGGCGGCCGCGGCCGCCCTGTGCCTGGCGGCCGGCCTGGCCATGGCCGGCTGCGGCCGGAGCCACCGTCCCAACCTGCTGCTGGTCACTCTCGACACCACCCGTGCCGACCGCCTCGGCTGCTACGGCTTCAGCCTGGCCCGGACCCCGGCGATCGACCGCCTGGCGGGCGAAGGGGTGCGCTGCAGCGACGCGATCACCGCGGCCCCCATCACCCTGCCGTCCCACGCGACCATCATGACCGGCCTCTACCCGCCGGCCCACGGCGTGCGCGACAACGGCACCTATGCCCTGGGCGACGACGCGGTCACCCTGGCCGAGCGCCTGCACCGCGCCGGCTACCGCACCCAGGCGATCGTCTCGGCGCTGGTGCTCAACCGGCGCTACAACCTGGCGCAGGGCTTCGACGGCTACGACGACGACCTGTGGTCGGAGGACCGGCCCAAGATGTTCCTCATCCGCTCGCGTCAGGGCCCGAAGACCGCGGCGCGGGCGGTGCGCTGGCTCGGGGAGTGGTCGCGGGAGCAGCCGCGCCGCCCGTTCTTCCTGTGGATGCACCTGTTCGACGCCCATCAGCCCTACACCGCGCCGATGGTGGAGCGCGTGCGCTCGCCGACCGTCTACGACGCGGAGATCGCCGTCCTCGACCAGGCGGTCGGCAGGGTGCTCGACGAGCTGCGCCGGGAGGGCACGCTCGACGACACCCTGGCCGTCGTCACCGCCGACCACGGCGAGAGCCTGGGAGAGCACGGCGAGAAGACGCACGCGCTGTTCATCTACGACGCGACGGTGCGGGTGCCGCTCATCCTGCGCTTTCCGCGGCAGTTGCCGCGGGGAAAGGTCTACGCCGGACCGGTGCGCACCGTCGACGTCGTGCCGACCGTGCTCGCCGCCCTGGGGCTCCCCGGCGGCGGCGAGACCCAGGGGAAGGACCTGCTGCCGGCCCTGCGCGGCGACGTGGAACCGCCCGACCTGCCGCAGTACTCCGAGTCGCTGCTGGCCCAGGTGGGGTTCGGCATGTCGCCGCTCTACGGCGTCCGGCACGCCGGCTGGAAGTGGATCCGCGCGCCGCGGCCCGAGGTGTACGACCTGCACGGCGACCCCCACGAGCTGGCCAACCTCTACCCGCGCGAGGCCCGCCGCGGCGCCGCCCTGGACCGCGAGCTCGCCGCCATCCTCGACGACAGCCGGCGCCGGGCGCTGGCGCCGCAGAAGAGCGCCATGGACGGCGAGACGGTGCGGAACCTGCGGGCGCTCGGCTATCTGGCGCCGGCCGCCGAACGCGAGGCGATGAAGGGGCTCGACCCCAAGGACGGCCTGCCGCTGTATGCCAAGCTCGAGCAGGCGCGCCACCTGGCGCAGCGCCGGCAGTGGGCCGAGTCCGAGCGGATGTTGCGCGAGGTGGTGGCCGCGGTGCCGAAGAACGTCTCGGCGCTCGGCATCCTGGCCGTGACCCTGCTGCGGCAGGGCGACCTGGCCGGCGCCCGCGAGCAGTACCTGCGCATCCTGGCGATCGATCCCAAGCAGTCGCGGGTCTACGTCATGCTCGGCGCCATCAGCATGCTGGAAGGCGACCTCGACGGCGCCGAGCGGAACTACCGGCAAGCCCTTGCCGTCACCCCGGGGTTCGTCGAGGCGATGAGCAACCTGGGCATGATCGCGGCGCTGCGCGACGACGACGCCGAGGCGGAGCGCTGGTACCGCCGGGCGATGGCGGCAGACCCCACCTTCCCCCTGGCCTACCGCCGCTTGGCCGACCTCCACTACGAGCGTAACGACTTCGCCGGGGCGCTCGAGCTCTACCGCAAGGCACTGGCGGAGCAGGCCGACGACTTCGCGGCTGCGGTGCAGGCCGGCAACTCCGCCCGCCGGACCGGCCAGCCCGCCCTGGCCGCCGACTACTTCGCGCGGGCCGCCCATGACCGCCCGGCCTCGTGGGTGCCGATCTACAACCTGGCCTGCCTCAAGGCGGCGGGCGGCGACCGGCAGGGAGCGCTGGCGCTGCTCGCGTCGATGCGGGGTTTCCGGCGGACGGCCCTGATCGCGAAGGACCCCGACCTGGCGGCCGTGCGCGCCCTGCCGGGCTACGCGGCGGTGCTGCGGCAGATCAAGGCGGATATCCGAACGCAAAGGCAAGCGGGGCGGCGGGGCCACCGGGCGCCGCCGCCGCCGCCGGCCGAGGATCAGGAGCTGGACTAGACGAGATCACCTCCCTCTACGGCACCGCGTGATTGGCGGCGCAGGCGGAATCGAGACGGATCGCCTCGATGCCGACCGCGAAGTGACCGTTCGACTCGAGGGTCGAGAAGACGAAGGCCTGGGAGGCCGCGGGATCGATCGGCGGGTTACTGCCCGCGGGGGCCACCGTCGTGTTCAGGTCGAGCCAGAGCCAACCAAAGCTGTAGGGCACCGGCAGACTGGCGCCGCCGACCTGCACCCGCTGGGTGGCTGCCGGGAACGGCGCAAACGAACCGATCGCGGGCAGGGGAGAGTTCGGGGAGGTGACCGGCTCCAAGACGTTCTCCTGCTCGTTGAAGATCGCCACGAGCTCCTGGCCGAGCGCATACCAGGGTGGCTGCGTGCCGGGAGTCGCCGGGCAGGTGAAGAAAGTCTGGGGGACCTTCGGGTCGCGCCAGACCAGCAGCGAGGTGCCGCCGCTGAAGGGGCCGCCGTTCAGGAAGCGGGTGCCGAAGGTGGTGGCCAGCGGCTCGCGGTAATCGATCGCCGTCCAGTTGTCATAGCGGCCGTAGAAGGTGTAGTTGCCCGGGGTCGAAGTCGCCGGGTTGATCGTGTCGGATTCGATGGCCACGAGCGTACCGCCCTCGGCGAAGTTCTGCGCCGAGTTGACGATCATCCAGTCGCCCCAAAGGTGGTTCCTCACGTTGTCAACGTCGCCTGTGCCATCGGCGGAGAAGTAGCCGGCATCGCCCGGGAACTTCGTCGAGCAGTCGGTAACCATGTCGACGGTGATGTAGCCGCGGGCGATGTTGTCTCCCAGTGCCTGGCCGGCGCAGTTGCCATGGACTATCGCTACTGGCTGGCCGGTCAGGGCCGCTTGCAGGTAGGCGGTGAGGAACGACGGCAGAGCCGGCGGCGGCAGCACCCCCTGGCAGCCAGGATAGTCGCCGTCCTTCGACAGCGGGCCCCTGGGGCTGATGGTGTCGTTCGGATCCTCGCTGAGGGGAGCTGTCTGGGGCAGGTTGCCGTTGACGATGATGTCGCGCAAGTTGACCGACTGCACGTCGTACCCGGTGAGATAGATGTTGAAGTCCAGCACCGGCACGGCGAGGTCGGACCAGATGATGGCGTGTGCCAGGGCCGTATGTTTGTTCGCGTTGTTGACCGAGAACAACGTCGTCAAGCCATTCGGGTTGTTGAGGTCCACCTCGAAGTAGGGCAGCAGCAGTGTCCCCGCGGGCACGGCATCGATGGTGCAGATGGTTGCGAATGCCGGGCCTGCGGACAGGATGAGGGCGAGACCAGAGACGAGCGCACTTCTTTTCATGACGGACAACCTCCTGTGTGAGTCGGTTCGTTGTCCGCGATCGCAGACTGCTTCGGCCTCCCTCTTCTTAACGAGCTCCTGCTCCGGATTGGCGTCCCGGAGTCGCCGGCAAACCTATTTCTGAGCGAGCAGCCAGATGTTGCCTTCGTCCACGGTACGCGAGAGATAGAGCACGCGGTTGTCGGGGCTCGCGGCCAGGTCGGCGTACACCGACCCGGGCGGCGCGGTCAGGACTCGGCGTGACCGCCGCGTTCGCGTGTCGAGCAGCCAGACCTCGCCGCGATCCAGAAACAGCAGGTGGAGGCTGTCGGACAGCCAGCAAGGGCTTTCGCCGTGCCTGGTGAGTCGCACGTATCGCCGGTCGGCGAGCGAATAGAGCACGATACCGGGATAGCGCACTTGATCCAGCCGGTGCACCAGGCCGGCCAGCCACCGGCCATCCACCGACCAGGAGGACGCGGTGAAGCCCAGGCGCGGGCCGGGCGGGGGCAGGAACCGGGGTTCGCGCTGCGCGAGCGGCCGGCTGAGGTCGACCAGCCCTTCGTGCTCGCCGAAGTCGCACGCCAGGCGCAAACCGTCAGGGGACCAGATCGGATGGTAGATCGCCGAGGCATGAAAGGCCGTCGCCGGCGCGAGCCCGCCGCCGTCGGCACGCACGGTCCAGATCTCGTAGTTGCCGCCGCGGTTCGAGTAGAACGCGATCCGAGTGCTGTCGGGCGACCAGCGCGGCAGGCGGTTCCTGAAGTCCCCGCCGACGACCAGACGGAGGCCCTTGCCGTCTGGCCGGATCACATAGATGTTCTCCTTGGGCGCCAAGGTGTCGTAGACCAGCCACCGGCCGTCGCGGGACGCATCGCAGGCATTCATCCGCTGGAACGTCTCGTCGATCGATGCGACCGCCCCAACGGTCTTCCCGGCGGCGAGGTCGAAAGCGATTTTCTCGAGCTTGACCCGGATGTCGTCGCCGGCGAAGACGAACTGCTTGCCGCTGCCCGAAATGCTCCACTGCATGCCCGCGCGCGACGAGACGGTGACCGGCTCGGGCCGTCCCAGGACGCGTCCCGAGCGCTCGTCGATCGGCACCCGCCATAGATTCATCAGCCCGCCGCGGTCGCTGGCGAAGTAGAGCTGACGGCCATCGGGCGACCAGGCCGGGTTCCAGTCGAGGCTGGGGTCGTGGGTGACCTGGACAGGCAGACCGCCGTCGGCGGCGACCGTCCAGACGATCCGCTGACCGGACGGGGAGACTCCCCAGTAGGCGATGCGGTAGCCGTGCGGCGACCAGCTCGGCTGGGCGGCGTCGCGGCCACGGACCAGGCGTCGCTCGCCGGTGTCGAGCCTCACCCTGAAGATCTCGCTCGGCTGCCGGCGGGAGCTGGGGTGGACGACGCTGTCGGTGCCGACGGCGAGCTCGCGGCCGTCAGGAGACCATGCCGGGTTGAAGCCGAAGCCGGCCAGCCGGCGGGCCGATCCGCCCGCGGCGCTCATGATGAAGAGGCCGCCGCCGTCGCGCTCCGACCGGAAGGCGATCAGCCGGCCGTTGGGAGAGAAGGCCGGCTGAGTGTCGTCGGCTGTCGAGTCTCGGCTCAGGTCTTCGGCAACGCCGCCGCCCACCCGCTGCAGGAAGATGCGGCTCCTGCCGCCGGTCGTCTTCGCGTACAGGAAGGACTTTTCGTCCGGAGAGAGGCTGGGAAACGACTCCCTGCCCGGCAGATCCGTGAGGCGGACGTAGGTCGCCGGTGGCGGCGCGATCGGCACCGGCCCTGGCGATTGCCGGCTGGCCTCCGGGAGCCAGGTACCGCGACCGACGATGACCGCCAAGGCGATGCTCAGCGCCGGCACCAGGAGCCACCGCTTGACGGCCGCCCGCCGAGAAGGCGCCCTGGGCGTCGCCGCCGCCCCCTCGACGCCGGCAAGATCCGCGAGCAGGACGGATGCGTCCGGATAGCGGTCGTCCGGATTGGGGGCGAGAAGGCGGGAGAGCACCCGGGCCAGCTTGGGCGGTATCGCCGGGCCCCGGCGCTCCGGCAGTTGCGGGTCCGGCGGCACCCCAGCCGCGCCCGACCGACCGCCGCCCGGCCTGCCGCCGGCCAGCATCTCGTGGAGGACGACGCCCAGGGACCACAGATCGCTGCGGGCGTCGACCTTCTCGCCGCGCGCCTGCTCGGGGGACATGTACGCGGGGGTGCCGGGCAGGGGGCGGATGGCCCGGGCGCCTGTCCCCGGCAGCTCCGCGATGCCGAAGTCGAGGATCTTCACGACCCCATCGGAGGTGATGACCAGGTTCGCGGGCTTGATGTCGCGATGGACGATGCCCCGGCCGTGGGCCTTCGCCAGGCCGCGGGCGACCTGCGCGGCGATCCGGACGGCCTCGGCGACACTCATGAGGCCGCGCTCGAGCCTGCATTTCAACGTCTCGCCCTCGTAGCAGGCCATGGCAATGAACAGCTGGCCGTCGGCGGTCTCCCCGATCTCGAAGATCGTGCAGACGTTGGGATGGTCGAGAGCCGCGGCCGCCCTCGCTTCTTGCAGGAAGCGCACCTTGGCCTGCGGATTGGGGGTCAGCGCCGGCGGCAGGAACTTGAGGGCAACCGTCCGCCCCAGGCGAGTGTCTTCGGCACGGTAGACGATGCCCATGCCGCCGATCCCCAGCGGGCTCAACAGGCGGTAGTGGGAGGCTCGGTTCCATGCCGCGCTGGGCCGCGGTGGTTCGACTGAGGGGCCGGCGCCATCCGACGACGGTCCGAGGTATTCCGTCCGGTCTTCCGGGGTGTCGAGCAGGCTACCGGCCGGCGGCGCCGCCGAGCTTCCGGGTCCTGCCAGGTCGTCTCTCATGCTCGTCAGCGTCGCGGAGAACCAGAGCAGCCGTCGGCAGCCTGGGCGGCTTGTGGTTATAGCATATTAGCCTCTTCGAAGTACACCCGTAGCTTGGCAGGCGGGGTGGAGTCCGCCCGGCGCGGGATTGCCGCTCAATTATGAAAGTATTACAATGATTCTAACGATAGCTTTCTCTGAGAGCCCAGGCCAGGCCGGCTCTCCCCACGCCAGGAGGAGGACACTCACATGAAGAAGCACCAGCCCAAGAAAATCAGCCTCAACCGCGAGACCGTGAGGCAGCTCGAGAACGGCAACCTCCGGCAGCCGGCGGCGGCCCAGTGGAGCCCAGCCTCCCCAGATACATGCTGCTATCCCTGCTCGGTGGTCGGCTGCACGACCGGCTGATCAGGCGCCAGCGCCGCGTCCTGAGCGACGCTACGGTCCGTCTCGCCGCCACTTTCCCGAGACTCGGCGTTAGTTCATAGCAGCATAATCGGTGGCGCCGGGTAGGGCGGTTCCTATGCCGCCGCCGGCCCCGGCTGCCGGGGAGACGCCGAGCATGGCTGCAGACAGGACCACCTTACGCTTCGCCCCCGGGCACTTCGCCCTCCACGGCTGGCCCCGCCCGGGCGGCATGCCGTCCGTGTTCACGGCATTCGTCCGCAGCCTGCGCGGCGAGGAGACTCCTGACGCGGACCTGTTCCATGACGCCTGGAACCGGCTGCAAGCGGTGCTGGCCGGCGAGATGAGGAGGCGCGGGCTGTGGCAGAGCCCCCCCTGCTTCCTGGGGGTCTTCGGCGCGGAACGCTGGAGCACCGGGGAAGCGGAGGGCGATCCCATGGCGCGAGGCTCACGCCCGACCGGCGGGCAGGTCGGTCCTCTGGGCGAGCTGGTTGCCGATTGCTACGCCTTCGTCTTCGTGGACCGGCTGCGGAGCCTCAAGCGCCAGCTCGAGGAAAAGCCGGATATCGACGGCCTGGTGCTCCTCAACGTCCGCCATTTCCTGCACGAGCGCCAGAAGGAGTTCGATCCCGTCGGCTACCAGATCTTCGAGACGCTGCGGACGGTGGTGCGCGAGGCCATCGCCGCCGGCCAGCTTCACGTTCTCGCGGGTGACGAGAGGGTCCGCAACGACACCGTCCTGGGATTCGTGGCCGCGGCCGAGCAGCGCCCGCCGGCAGCGGACCTCGCGGGGCTCGTGGCGCCGTGGAACGACACGCTGCTCGCGGACCTTCTGGGCGCGCGCGGCCGCCGGCAGGAGGCGGTCCACGAGCGCTTGCGGCACCGCATCCTGGAGCTGCGGGAGCACGGCGTCCAGGCGTTCAGGTTCAAGGGTCTTGTCGATCCGCTGAAAAACGATGCACGGCAGCGGTGGGGAGCGTTGCTCGCCGGCGAGCGGCGTCATGCCGGAGCGCAGATCTCGGGCGGAGCGCCGGCCGAGAGCACGGTGGCAGCCCGCGAGAGCCTCGAGTTCCTCAGGCGATGCGTTGCGGCAGGGATCCGGCGCATCGAGGCCGACGCCCGCACGCGGACCTATCTTTCGGCGCTCTGGCAATTCCTGAGCCTGCAGCCGGCGATCGCCGACGACCCGCACGCCTGCCCCGAAGGGCTCGGCGCGGAGAGCGGCGAGGAAGGTCCCTTCTCGTACCGTCAACTCGGCCAGCGATTGCACATCCCCAGGGAGCGCCTCCCCATGCTGTTCACGACCCTGCGCCAGCTGGTGGCGAGATGCTGGGCCGCCGGCATGGCCAGGCTGAACGCGCGGCCCCGCCGCCAGGCAGGCGCCTAGAGCAGGTCCGGCGGACCGGCGGTCGGCGGTCCGATGGGTCCAGCGGTCCGGCAGGGCGGCGGGCCGGCGGTCGCCCTTCTGTCCTTGGCTCGCTATCACCCGCTGGACTTCCCGCTC
>DATKFK010000620.1:0-3503 GCA_035544375.1 Thermoanaerobaculia bacterium | reverse complement strand
CGCCGGGAAGGTGGTGCGCAGCACCTCGTGGCGCGCCACCAGCAGGTTCAGCGCCGCGGTCAGCAGGCGCGCGCCGATCGGGCCGCGGAAGCGGTTGGCGCCGTAGATGTTGTAGACCGGGGAGAGGCGGTCGAGCTGCTGGATGAACCACAGCCGTTCCTGGTCGAGCGACAGGGGCACGATGCTCCCCGGCGGCCGGCGCGGGATGCGCGGCGGCGCCTCCTGGCGCGCCGCGGCGGCAGCCTGCTGCGCGGCGCGCCGCCGCTGCTGCTCGAGCGCGCGTTCGAGCAGCGCCCGCTGCGCCGGGGCGAGCGCCGAGAGGCGCGCGGCGAGGCCGCCCGTGGCCCTGACGTCTTCGGCGTCGCCGCCGTTCACGGCAGTCCCCTCCCCGGCAGCGCATCCTCCGGCGCGAGCCGAGCTTCCGCCGGCGCGAGCCGCATGTCGTCCGGCACCGCCACGGTCCGCACGCCGTGCGCCGCAGGCCGCACGTCGTCCGCCGCGAGCCGCACATCGTCCGTCGCGGGCCGCACGCCATCCGTTGCGGGCCGCACGCCATCCGCCTCCGGCCGCACGCCGTCCGCCGCCAGCCGCTGCGCGGCGCCCTCCTCGCCCAGGGCTTCGATCTCAGCCAGCAGGCGCTCGAGGTCCGCATCTCCGCCGAGCCTCGAGTCTCCGTTTCCGCCCTCTGCCCCTTCCCCGCCGTCCTTGCGAATGCCGGGAGCCGGCGCCAGGAGCTGCGAGATCTCGGCGATCGTCGGGGCGGCGAGCAGGTTGGCCATCGACAGCTCGATGCCGGCCGCCGCGTTGAGCCGGGTGACGATCTGGATGGCCAGCAGCGAGTTGCCGCCGAGGTCGAAGAAGTTGTCGTGGCGGCCGACGCGGTCCAGGCCGAACGCCTCGCGCCACGCCTCGGCCATCGCCTCTTCGGCGGCGGTGGCGGGTGCCGCGAAGGCCGCCGGCAGCTCGGGGCGAGGATGAGAGGCCCCGGCCGTGGTCGGGGGTCCCGCCTGGCCGGCCTGCGTCAGGTTGAGGGTCGGAAACGCCCCGAACCCGGCAAGCTGCGCGGTCACCGCCGCCAGGTCCTGGGTCGAGACCGTCACCTGCGGCAGGCGGCTGCCGAGCGCGCGATCGAGCACCCGCGCGCAATCGCCGGCGCCGATGCCGTAGGCGGCGAGCCCCGCCCGCAGCTGCGCGGCGATCGTCTCGTCGTCCACGGCGATTGGCTGCCAGGCGAAGAGCCCCCAGTCGATCGCCTGCGTGAATGGTGCCCCAGCGGACTCGCGCGCGTTCGCGAATGCATCCATGAAAGCCGCCGCGGCAGCGGTGTCGCTCTGCCCGAAACCGCCGGTCGCGGCCGTATTCGAGCCGCAGAGGACGAAGCCGTCGAGCGGCATGCCTTCGGTCGCCGCGGCAAGGGCCAGGGTGCCTTCGACGGCCGGCGCCAGCAGCGCCGCCGCCTGCTCGCGAGTCTTCCATTGCAGGAGGCCGGCGCCGGCGGCGAAGGCCGCGTTCACGACCATGTGGACCGCGCCGAATCGCGCTTTCACCCGCTCGATGGCCGCCGCAGCGCGGCCGGGCTTCAGGAGGTCCACGGGCATCACCAGCAGCTCGCAGCCGCCGGCCTCGAGCGCCAGCACGCGGCGGATGCGGCGGGCTTCCGGGTCGGACTCGTCCAGCGATCCCAGCCACTCCGTCCAGGCGGTGCGCGGCGGGGTGTCGGGCGGCACCAGCAGGGCCAGGCGCGCCGCCGCGGCGGCGAACAGGTGCTCGGCCACCACCAGGCCGGTCTCGCCCAGGCCGCCGGCGATCACGCAGACGGCATGCTGCCGCAGCCCGGCGCCCGCCGGTGGCGGCGCCGCCGGGAGAGCGAGCCGGCGGAAGCGGCGGACCCAGCGGCGGCGGCCGCGCAACGCCACCAGGGGCTCGGCCTCGCCGGCCTGCGGCGCCAGCAGCTCATCGGCGAGCGCGGCTGCCAGCGGCCCGGCGGCGGCTGTCATCTGCAAGGCGGCCTGGCCGGTTGCGAGCGCCGCAGATTGAACGGGCGCCAGCAAGGCTGGTGCAACGGCCGAAGGCAGGGCTGGCGGGACGGCCAAGGAGCCGTGGAGGGACAGCTCCACGACGGTGCAGCTGACGGCTGGCTGTTCCTGGGGCAGCACCCGGCAGGGGCCGAGCAGGGTGGCCTTCTCGGGCCTCAGCGGCTCGCCGCCGGCCACCTCGAAGAGCCCGTCGGTCACGACGGTCAGCTGGAGGCGGCGCTCGGCGCCGGAGAACGGCAGGCCACCGAGCGCCCGCGCCAACGCCAGCAGGCTGTAGAAGCCCCGCTCCTGCGCGGCGGGCGCCGTCGCCGGCGATGTCGCCGCGGTAGCGAACGTTGCCGCCGCGGCCCGCGCCATTGCGGGCGTTGCTGCCGCGGCCTCCCCGGCGGCGGGCGCGCCGAGGCTGAACATGTGCACGATGTGGTCCGGCGGTCTGTCACGCAGCCGCGCCAGCAGCTCGGCGTAGTCCTCTGAGCGTCCCGGGTCCATTGCGTAGGCGCCAGCGAAGAGGTCGGCGAATGGCTGGCCGGGTCTGCCATGCACGCTCGACACCGCCTCGCCCGACGCCGCGAGCTCCGCGGCTAGGCGCTCGCCGACGCCCAGGTCGTCGAGAAGGAGCAGCCAGTGGCGTTGCGGGCCGCCGGCCGTAGCCTCGCCCTGGTACGCCGGTTCCAAGGACGGTGATTCCGGAAGAGCCGGCTCCGAGCGCGCCGCCTCTGAGCGCCCCGGCTCCCGGAAAGCCAGCTCCGAGGGCGTCGGCTCCGAAGGCGTCCGCTCAGCGAGTGCCGGCTCAGGGGCTGCCGGGCGGCTCGCGGCGCTGGGCGCGCGCTCCCAGGTGGGGACGTAGAGCCAGTCCTCGATGGGCGCCCGCACGCCGAACGCGGCTCCGCCTTCGCCCTGGCCGGGCACCAAGGATTCCAGGGTGCCGCCTTCCGACCCCGCCAACCGCTGGCCGCCGCTTCCAGGCGCTCCCGGCTGCCAGCCGTCGCCGGGGGCCGGCGGCGGCTCGACGAAGTAGCGGCGGCGCTCGAACGGGTAGGTGGGCAGCGGCACCCGGCGCCGGCGCTCGTGGCGCACGAAACCGGTCCAGTCGGGCGTGGCGCCCGCGAGCCATAGGCGGCCCAGGGCATCCAGGACGTGGGCCTGCTCGGAGGCGCCGGCGCGCCGGTCCGGGAGCGAGGCGACCGCCAGCTGTCCCGGCTGCCGCGCCGGATGCTGCCGCGCCAGGGTGCCGAGCGCCTGGCCGGGACCCACCTCCACCAGCAGCTGCGGCCCACCCCCGAGCAGCGTGGCGAGCCCCTCGGCGAAGCGCACCGGCCGGCACAGGTGCTCGGCCCAATAGGCGGGATCGGTCGCTTCTTGGTCGGAGATCCAGGTGCCGGTCAGGTTGGAGACGAACGGCACCCGCGGCGGCGCGAGCGTCATGCCTTCCAGCAGCCGCGCCAGCTCGTCCGCCGCCGGCCGCAT
>DATKFK010000619.1:0-12056 GCA_035544375.1 Thermoanaerobaculia bacterium | reverse complement strand
GCCGCGAGACGCTCGACAGCGTCGAGCCGATCCCCGAGTCGGCGTGGGTGCTGACGCGCGGCGCCTTCGACGAGGCGCGCCCCGAGCGCCGCCTGCGCCTGGGCTTCGAGCGCGGCGTGCCGGTGACGGTCGACGGCGAGGCGCTGGCGCCGGTGGCGTTGATCGAGCGGCTCGAGCAGGCGGCGGCCGTCCACGGCATCGGCCGCGGCATCCACCTCGGCGAGACGATCCTCGGCATCAAGGGCCGGGTGGCGTTCGAGGCGCCGGCGGCCGAGGTGCTGCTGACCGCCCATCGCGAGCTCGAGAAGCTGACGCTGACCGGCCGCCAGCAGCGGGTCAAGGAGACGGTCGCCGCGGTCTACGGCGACCTGGTGCACGAGGGGCAGCACCTGGAGCCGGTCTGCCGCGACATCGAGGCGCTGCTGCTGTCCTCCCAGGAACGGGTGAGCGGCGAGGTGCGGCTGTTGCTGCGGCCCGGCCAGGTGTTCGTCGAGGGCGTGTCGTCGCCGGCCTCGCTGCTCGCCGCCTCCCGCGGCGTCTACGGCGAGGCGGCCGGCGAGTGGAGCGCGGCGGACGCCCGCGGCTTCTCGCGCCTCGCCGCGCTGCCTTCCATGCTGTGGCAGCGCGCCGGAGCCGGCGCGGAAGCGGCGGGGGCGGGGGCGGCGGCCTCCGCGGCAGCCCGTTCCGGCGCGGCAGCGGTACTGGAGAAGGCAGGGGCCGGAAACGTCCCGGAAGCGTCATGAAGGAAGCGTCATGAAGACGGTACTGCTCGACAAGATCGCCTCCGTCACCCGCAACTGCCAGCTCAAGCGCGAGGTGCGGGTGAGCGAGGAGATTCCCTGCGAGGAAGGGGTGGTGGTGGCGGTGCGGGTGCTCGGCGACAAGAGCGCCTACAACCAGCTCGAGCTGCCGAGCGGGCGGATGGCGCAGGTCAAGCGCGGCGACGTGGTCGCCGGCGCGCTCGGCCACCGCAACGCGCTCTTCGGCTACTCGGGCCACCTGCCGCGCCGGCTGGCTCCCGGCGACACGGTCAACCTGCTCAACCTGGGCGGCGTGCTGGGGATCTGCGACTCGGTCAACCCCGACCTGGGGCCGCCGTTCGAGTGCGAGGTGCTGGGGGCCGTGCTGCATTTTCCCTATCTCGGCGAGCGCATCGGCGTCGCGGCGCGCATCGACGGCGGCCCCGAGGGCGGGGGGGCCGCGGCGCTCGACCCGGCGGCGCCGCTCACGACCGGCGAGCCGCCGGTGCCGGTCGTGGCGCTGGTCGGCTCGTGCATGAATTCCGGCAAGACCGCGGCCGCCTGCGCGCTGGTGCGGCACTTCAGCCATTGCGGCCTGACGGTCGACGCGCTCAAGGCGACCGGCGTCTCCCTGCGCCGCGACGTGCTGGCGATGGAGGACGCCGGGGCGCGCACCACCGCGCTGTTCACCGACCTGGGAGTGGTGGCGACGACGCCGGCCAACGCGCCCGGCGTGACGCGGACGCTCATCACCAGGCTTGCCGCGGGCAGGCCCGACCTGATCGTCGCCGAGCTCGGCGACGGGCTCCTCGGCGCCTACGGGGTGGCGGCCATCCTGGCCGATCGCGAGATCCGGGCCGCCTTCACGGCGGTGGTGCTGGCCGCCAACGATCCGGTGGCGGCATGGGGCGGCGTGCGCCTGCTGGCGGACGAGTTCGGCATCCGGCCGGCGGCGGTGACCGGTCCGGCCACCGACAACCTGGCGGGCACGCGCGTCATCGAGGAGTCGCTGCACGTGCCGGCCGCCAACGCCCGCACCGACGGCGAGCGGCTGGCGCGGGTGGTGCTCGCGGCGCTGGGCATGCCGGGAGCCGGGACGGAAGCGTCGATCCCGGGGCCCGCGGCGACGGCGGTGGCGCGGTGAGCGGCGCGGCGATCCGGGAGGCGGCGAGCGGCGCGGTGGTGCGCGGGGCGGCCGGCCAGCCCGCCGGGCAGGCGGCGATCGGAGCGGCGGTGCAGGACCCGGGCGTGGCGGCGGACCACGGCATCGCCACCGTCACCGGTGCGGCGCCCGCGACGGCGCTGGCAAGGAGCGGCGCGGCCGTGCCGGTGCTGGTCCTGGGCGGCAGCGGCTTCGTGGCCGGCGAGGCGCTACGGCTGCTGGCCGGGCACCCGGGGCTGCTGGTGGCGGGCGTCGTCTCGGACAGCCAGCCCGGGGAGCCGGTCGCGACGGCCTTCCCGCACCTGGCGAGCGCCTATCCGGGAGTGCGCTTCAGCGCCATCGAGGACCTGCCGCGGCTGATCGAGCTGGCCGCCGAGGTGGCTGGAGACGGCCCCGCCCCCGGGAGCCGAGGCGGTGCCCGGGTCGGCGCCGGCGGCGGGCAGGAGACGGGTGCGACAGGCGGGGCCGGCGCCGGCGGCGCGCAGGAGACGGGTGCGACAGGCGGGGCCGGTGCCGGCGGCGGTCAGGAGACGGGCGCGGAAGGGGCGGCCAATGCCGGCGGCGGGCGGCGGGCAGATCCGACCGGCGGCGGGCGGCAGGCGGACGCGGCCGGCCGCAGGCGGGAGGCAGACGCGGCCGGTGCCGGTGGCGGGCAGGTGGCGGTCCTGTGCGCGGCGCCGCACGGCGCGGCGGCGAAGCTGGTGGACCTGCTGCTGGCGGCGGCCGAGCGCGCCAGGGTGCGGCTGCGGGTGGTCGACCTGTCGGCCGACTTCCGGTTCGCGGCGGCAGCCGATTACGAGCGGGTGTATGGCCATGCCCATGGAGCGCCGGACCGCCTGCCGCGGTTTCGCTGCGCGCTGCCCGAGCACGCCGACCTGGCCTTCGCCCAGGACGCGGCTTTGGGGCCGCTCGGGGCGATCGGGACCGGGCACGTCGGCCATCCCGGATGCTTCCCGACGGCGGTGCTGCTGGCGGCGGTGCCGCTGGTGCGGCTGGGATGGGTCGAGCCGAGCCTGCACGTGGTGGCGGTGACCGGCTCGACCGGCGCCGGCCGCACGCCGTCGCCGTCCACCCATCACCCGGCGCGCCGCAGCAACCTGTTCGCCTACAACCCGCTCGCCCATCGCCACGAGCCGGAGATGCGGGCGCTGGCGTCGGCGGCGGCCGGGCAGCCGGTGGATATCCATTTCGTGCCGCAGGCCGGCCCCTTCGCGCGCGGCATCTACGCCACCCTGCAAGCCCGCCTGCTGCGGCCGGCACGGGCCGGCGGCGACGCCGAGCAGGCGGCGGCGGTGACCGCCGACCTCGCCCGCTTCTATGCCGCGGCGCCGTTCGTCGATGTGATTGCCGAGCCGCCGCGCCTGCAGGACGTGGTGGGGACCAATCGCTGCCGCATCAGCGTGGCGGTGGCGGGCGACCGGCTGGTGGCGTTTTCGGCCATCGACAACCTGACCAAGGGGGCCGCCGGCGGCGGCATCCAGTGGCTCAACCTGCTGCTGGGCTTGCCGGAGACGGCCGGGCTCACCCAGCCCGGCATCGGGTGGCTGTGACGGCGGCGACGGGAGCCCCCGCCGTGGACCTGCCGGCGGCGCGGGAGGAGGCGCGCTGGCTGCTGCCGGTCTATGCCCAGGCGGCGATCGAGCCGGTGGCCGGCAGCGGCGTCGTGCTGCGCACCAGGGACGGCCGCGAGCTGCTGGACTTCTACGGCGGCCACGCCGTCGCGGCGCTCGGCTACGCCCACCCGCGCCTGCTGGCGGCGCTTTCCCGCCAGGCGGCGGAGCTGTTCTTCCAGAGCAACATCGTGCCGCTCGCGGTGCGCGCGCGCGCCGCCAGCCGGCTGGTGGGTTTCGGTCCCGCCGGCCTCTCCCAGGCATTCCTGGTCAACAGCGGCGCCGAGGCCAACGAGAACGCCCTGCGCCTGGCCCTCCGCCACACCGGCCGGGCCCACGTGGTGGCGCTGGCCGGGGGCTTCCACGGCCGCACCGCGGCGGCGGCGGCGGTGACCCATGGCTCCAATAGCCCGGGTAAGGCGGCACCCGGCTGGTACGGCTTCCCCCGCACGCCCTTCGACGTCACCTTCGTGCCGCGCGGCGACCTGGCGGCGCTCGGGGCGGCGCTCGCCGCGGCGCCCACCGCCGCGCTCATCCTCGAGCCGGTGCAGGGCATGGCGGGAGCGGTGGCGCTGGGCGGCGAGTACCTCGCCGCGGCGCGCGAGCTGACCCGCGGCGCCGGCGCGCTGCTGATCTTCGACGAGGTGCAGTGCGGCATGGGGCGCACCGGCCAGCCCTTCGCCGCCCAGACCTGGGGCGTCACGCCGGACCTGCTCACCACCGCCAAGGGGCTGGCCGGCGGCTTCCCGGCGGGCGCCGTGCTGGCGGCCCCCGAGATCGCGGCAGGGGTGCGCCGCGGCGACCTGGGCACCACCTTCGGCGGCGGACCGATGGCCTGCGCGCTGATCGAGGAGGTGATCGCGACGATCGAGGAGGAGGGCCTGCTGGCCAACGTGCGCTCGCTGTCGCAGCGCATCCGCGAGACCTGCCGGGTGGGGCCGGTCGCCGCCATCCAGGGCGAGGGCCTGCTGCTGGGCCTGCGCACCACCCGGCCGGCGAGCGAGGTCCAGGGCGAGCTGCTGGCGCGCAACATCCTGACCGGCACCAGCGCCGATCCCTTCGTGGTGCGATTGCTGCCGCCGCTGGTGCTGGCGGCGGAGCACGTCGAGGCGCTGGCCGCGGCGCTTCAGGAGCTGCGGCCATGAGGCGGCTGCTGTCGCTCCGCGATCTCGAGCCGGCCGCGGTGGCGGACCTGGTGGCGCTGGCGCGGCGCCTCGGGGAGCGGCCGCAGGCGCGGGCTCTGGCCGGCAAGGTGCTGGGGCTGCTGTTCTTCAACCCGTCGCTGCGCACCCTCGCCTCCTTCCAGGCCGGCATGTCGCTGCTCGGCGGCAGCTCGTTCGTGATCTCGCCCGGGCAGGGCAGCTGGGTGCTCGAGACCCGCCATGGGGCGGTCATGGACGGCGCCGCTGCCGAGCACGTGCGCGAGGCGATCCCGGTGCTCGCCGGTTACGCCGACGTGCTGGGCATCCGCGTCTTCGCCGGCGGCCAGGACCTGGCCGCCGATCTCGATGACGCCGCCTTCCACGCCATGGCCGAGGTCTGCCCGGTGCCGCTGATCAATCTCGAATCGGCGATCGACCATCCCTGCCAGGCGCTGGGCGACTGGAAGACGCTCGACGAGATGGGGGTGCCGGCGGCAGGCGGGCGCTTCGTGCTGAGCTGGGCATGGCACCCCAAGGCGCTGCCGCTCGCGGTGCCGGCGGCGGCGGTCCACATGGCGGCGCTGCGCGGCATGGCGGTCACGGTGCTGCGGCCCGACGGTTTCGAGCTGCCGCAGGAGGTGATGGAGCGGGCGCGGCTGGCGGCGGCGCGGTCCGGCGGCTCGCTCCGCGAAACCGCCGACCGGCGCGAGGCGCTGGCGGGCGCGCAGGTGCTCTACGCCAAGTCGTGGGGCTCGCCGCGCCACTACGGCGACCCGGCGGCGGAGGCGGCGCTGCGCGCGGGTCTGAGGGATTGGTGCGTGGACGAGAGCTGGTTCGCCGGCGCCGCGCCGGCCTGCCGCTTCATGCACTGCCTGCCGGTGCGGCGCAACGTCGTGGTGCGCGACGAGGTGCTCGACGGGCCGCGCAGCGTCGTGGTGCGGCAGGCGCACAATCGCATGTGGGTGCAGATGGCGGTGCTGCATCGGCTGCTGGCGGCGGGCGCCGCGGGCGCCGGGGGAGAGGCGGAATGAAGGACGTCGGGCAGCAGAGCGCGGCGGTGGCGGCCCTGCGGCAGGCGGTGCCGTACATCCGCCTGTTCAAGGGCAAGACCTTCGTGGTCAAGGTTGGCGGCGCGGCGCTCGGCGCCG
This sequence comes from Thermoanaerobaculia bacterium, assembly GCA_035544375.1. Classification (GTDB taxonomy): domain Bacteria; phylum Acidobacteriota; class Thermoanaerobaculia; order Multivoradales; family UBA5704; genus JASLEW01. The sequence continues at coordinate 6,254 of DATKFK010000619.1, read as the reverse complement.
ACGATGCCGCGGCGCGCGCCACGGTGGCCGTCCTCGAGCAGGTCCTCGTCCTCCACCAGGTCGGCATCCGCGTCGTGCTGGTGCACGGCGGCGGGCCGCAATCGACGGCGCTGTCCCGCGCCCTCGGCGCCGAGCCGCGCTTCGTCGCCGGCCGCCGGGTCACCGACGACGCGGCGCTCGAGGTGGCGGCCCTGGTGCTCAACGGCGCCGTCAACACCCGCCTGCTGGCGGCCTGCCGCGCGGTCGGCCTCGCCGCCGTGGGGATCTCGGGAGTGGCCGCGGGGCTGCTGCAGGCGCGCCGGCGCGGTCCGGTGACGGTCGGGGCAGACGGCGCCGGCAGCGGCAGCGCCGGCAGCGGCAGCGGTGGCGGCGGTGGCGGCGGCGCCAAGGCCGATGCGACGGCGGCCGCCGGCCAGGGCGGCATGGTGGTCGACTACGGCCACGTCGGCGACGTCGAGGCGGTGGATCCGACGGTGCTCGAGACGCTGCTCGCGGCCGGCATGGTGCCGGTGGTGAGCCCGCTCTCGGCCGACGAGCGCGGCGCCGTGCTCAACGTCAACGCCGACACCGCCGCCGCCGCCCTGGCGGTGGCGCTGCGGGCCGAGAAGCTGCTGCTGCTGACCGCCGCGCCCGGCATCCTGGAACGCCCCGGCGATCCCGGCTCGCTGGTGTCGCTCACCGATCTGGCGGGCCTGGCCCGGCTGCGCGAGCGCGGCTGCCTCGAGGACGGCATGCTGCCCAAGGCGAGCAGCATCGAGGCGGCGCTGCGCGGCGGCGTGCGGCGCGTGCACATCGTCGGCGCGGGGGTGCCCGACGCGCTGCTGGCCGAGGTCTTCACCAACGAGGGCGTCGGGACGCTGGTGGTCCCGGATGCCGCGGCCGCCTTCGGGATGCCGGGAGCCGGCGGAGGGGCCGCCGCGGGGGGGCCGCGCGCGCCGGCGCCGCCGCCGCCGCCGGGGAGCGGGCCATGATGCTGCCGGAGCGCGAGGTGCTGGCGCTGCACGAGGCGATCACCGCCATCCGCTCGGTGTCGGGAGAGGAGGCCGAGCTGGCGGACTTCCTCGAGCAGTGGTGGCTGCGGCGCGGCGTGGTGCCGCTGCGGCTGGGCAACAGCCTGCTGCTGCTCTCGTCCGGTCCGCCGGGAGCGGCAGCGCGGCCCGCGGCGGCAGCGGGCCTGCCGCTGCTGCTGCTCGACACCCATCTCGACACCGTGCCGCCGGTCGCGGGCTGGAGCCGCGATCCCTGGGACTCGCGGCCGGAAGGCGGCAAGGTCTACGGCCTCGGCGCCAACGACGCCAAGGCCGCGGTGGCCGGCATGGTCGCCGCCTTCGCCGCCTTCGCCGAGGTGGAGCTGCCGTTCACCCTGGCCCTCGCCCTGGTCGAGGGCGAGGAGACCCGGGGCACCGGGACCATGGCGGTCCTCGAGGAGCTGGCGCGGCAGGGCCGCCGGCCGGCGGCGGCGGTCATCGGCGAACCCACCGGGCTCGACCTGGCGATCGCCCAGAAGGGACTGCTGGTGCTCGAGCTGGTGGCGCGCGGCGACGCCTGCCACGCCGCCCATGCACGGGCGCTCGGCGCCGCCAACGCCGCGCGGCGGCTGGCCCGCGACCTGGTGGCGCTCGAGGACGTGGACCTGGGCCCGCCCCACGCGCGCCTGGGCGCCGTGACCATCGAGCCGACGCAGCTGCGGGCGGGGACGGCGCGCAACGTGGTCCCGGACGAGGCCGTGGCGCTGCTCGACGTGCGCACCACCCCGGCGCTGCCCGCGGCGGCGGTGGTCGAGCGCATCCGGCAGGCGGTCGGCGGCGAGGTGAGGGTGGTCTCGGACCGGTTGGCGCCGCGCGAGACGGCGGCCGGGGCGGCGGTGGTCGAGGCCGCGCGGCGGGTGCGTCCCGAGGCCCGGCTGTACGGCTCGGCGACGCTGTCCGACATGGTGTTCATGGCGGACGTGCCGGCGGTCAAATGCGGCCCCGGGGACAGCCAGCGCTCCCACACCGCCGACGAGTTCGTGTGGCAGGGCGAGGTGCTGGCGGGAGCGCGCTTCTACACCCGCCTCGTCGGCAGCTACGCCGAGGAGGTGGCCAGCCGGGGCTCCTGGGACCAGGCAGGCGCACCCGCCGGACCGCCGGCGGCGCAGCCGCGGCCCGCGGCCGGGGTGGCGATCCGCGAATGACCCGCCTGTGGGAGAAGCCGGGCGGCGCGCCTCTCGACGAACGGGTGCTGCGCTACACCGCCGGCGAGGACCATCGGCTCGACGCGCGGCTGGTGCCGTACGACGTGCGCGCCTCGATCGCCCATGCCGAGATGCTGGGCGAGGGCGGCCTGCTGGCGCCGGCAGAGGTCGCGGCGATCCGCGAGGGGCTGGCGGCGCTGGGCGACGCCCATGCCGCCGGCGAGTGGCAGATCGAGCTCGGCGACGAGGACGTCCATACCGCGCTCGAGAACCGCCTCACCGCGGCGATCGGGGAGGCGGGCGCCCGCCTCCACCTCGGCCGCTCGCGCAACGACCAGGTGCTGGCGGCGCTGCGGCTCTACCTGCGCGACGAGGTGGCGGCGCTCGCCGCGGGCGCGCGGGCCGTCGCCGCGGCGCTCGACGAGCTGGCCGCGCGCGAGGCGGCGACGCCGCTTCCCGGCTACACCCACCAGCAGCCCGCCATGCCCAGCTCGGTGGCGCTGTGGGCGGGCGGCTTCGCCGGCGAGCTGCGCGACGACGCCCTGGGGCTCGAGGGCTGCCGGCGGCGGATCGACCTCAACCCGCTCGGCTCGGCCGCCGGCTACGGCGTGCCGCTGCTCCCCATCGACCGCGAGTCGACGCGCCGCCGGCTGGGCTTCGCGGCGGTGCAGCAACCGGTGACCGCGGTGCAGCTGTCGCGCGGCAAGGCCGAGGCGCAGGTGCTGTTCGAGGTGGCGCTGATGCAGCAGGACCTGGGCCGCCTGGCGGCGGACCTCGTGCTGTGGAGCGGCCGCGAGTTTGGGTTCGTCGCCCTGCCCGCGGCGATGACCACCGGTTCCTCGATCATGCCGCAGAAGCGCAACCCGGACGTCTTCGAGCTGGTGCGGGGCCGCACCGCGACCGCCCAGGCCTGCCTGCTCGAGGCGCTGGCGATCACCGCCAAGCTGCCCTCGGGTTACCATCGCGACCTGCAGCTGCTCAAGGTGCCGCTCTTCCGCGGCCTCGACCTGGCGCGCGCGACGCTGGACGTCATGGCCGCGGCCATCGGCGGCGTGCGCTTCCGGGCCGACCACATCCGCCTGCCCCCCGAGCTCGGCGCCACCGAGGAGGCCTACCGGCTGGTGCTCGAGCAGGGGCTGCCGTTCCGCGACGCCTACCGGCAGGTCGCGGCGCGCTACGAGGAATAGCGGCCGTCTGGCGCTCTGTAGCCGAACCTCTTCCTCAATGTTACATTCGCCGCAAGAGTTATCGGCAACTACGGGAAAAGTCTAAGAGCGCCATTGAGATAGCTATTACAGTAGTCTCATACACGCTGTCGCAGAGGTCGACAGGCCCGCCGGAATGATCTCTGCTTCTTGCGTCGGCGGGTAGTCCCTTGCTTACGGCCTTGCTAGGAGCCAGATCGCCTGATCCTCAAGGATGGCCTTAACCTGCTTCGAGACAGCCAGCTCCCGAATTCCAGCGGCTGTTGCTTCTATCGGTAGGCAGCCCATCGCGTCGGGGTGCGCCGCCAACCTCCGCCCTCCCGTGCGGGCAAGAATGTGATCAATGGCAGCTATACCCATTGCGGCCTCATCATGAAGGGCCGTGATTGCCTCCTGCCGGTCTTTCCTCGTTTTCACTCGTGCCGATCCTTCAGTGGGCCCCCCGACCGCCAGAATCAAAAGAACGTGAACCTTCTGGCCACGTTTGAGGCGCCGCAACCTACTTCCAAACTCGGAACCGATCTTGGAATCGGCCCGTTCGTTGATCTTTCTGCTCACGAGAACAATTGTAGCACCTCTTAGCCAAGGGCTTTGAGTGCCTCTGAGGGCCGAATCATGCCGTACCCCCAGCGGTTGTCGGGCCGTCGCAGCCCACCGAGAGGATGTTTGGCTGTCTCCTTCAAGGCCGCGAGGACTCGCGCGGCCGTGGCCTCGGGTTTGGCGGCCATTAGCAGGGCAGCAGCGCCAGCAACGTGGGGTGTGGCCATAGAGGTGCCTGCCATGTAGGTGTACTCGTAAATGCCATGTGGTCTCTTTTCGGGTGGGATGCAGGAGTAGACCTGCACGCCAGGGGCGACCACGTCCGGTTTCGTAACGAGGGCTTCAGGCTCCGCGCCTGGGAAGACAAGACTCGCGCCACTGCTAAACGCCGCAACACCGGTTCGGTTGCGTGGTAGCTTCTCCACCGCTCCAACTGAGAATGCACTGTGGGCATTACCGGGTGAGGAGCAATTGCCATGATTGTCGTTACCAATTGCGACCACCGGAAGAACGTCATACGTCTCGACCAGCATCGTAAGGAGCTGAGCGAACAGTGGCTCGTAATAGCTGAAACCGAGCGACATGTTAACGATATCAGCACCTCTCTCCACCGCCCAAGAGAGCCCCTCGATAAGGGTTCGTAGGGTCGGTTCACCGAGCAGCACTGCCGCGACCAGGAGATTCGCTTCTGGTGCTACGCCGATTGCGACGCCATCTGGAGTCTCGCTTCCAGCGATTGTGCCGCAGACATGGGTGCCATGGCTTGCACAGTCAAACGTCGGCTCAGAAGCTATGCGGCGCCCCAGCGGATCGATCAGAACGAAGTCCTTGACCTTGCCGGCTAAAGCAGGATGATCACCGTATACACCGGTGTCGAGAACTGCAACGTTGACATCCTTCCCTCGCGTTGACCTCCATAACGTGGGGACGTCGAGTTGCTTGAGCCCCCACGTAATCCGGTCCTTCTTTTCCTGTCGGCCGAGTCTCTCGAAGTCGACCTCTTTTGGCCTGATCAGGTGAACCCGTTGGTTCGGAAGCACCGCTATTACTTTAGGCTGTGCTGCGAGAGTATGTAGTGTTTTTTGCGTGACCTCGACGCTGGCGACTGGCAGTGCGCTGCCGCCGATCGGCGACATTTCTAGATGCTCGCCGGACTCACCCATTCCGCGGAGATCCCTTTTGTAGCGTCTAGAGAGATCTTCCTCTATTGGTCTTTGAGCAGCGGCTTGCGCCTCCACGTACTGAAGTCTCTGTTGAAGCGCGCGCAAGCGACCGCGCATGCGCATCTGTGTGACTGGCGGACTACGGTAGATCACAATGGCGTCCCGTTTATCGCGAGGGCCGCTCTTAGCTAAAAAGGGCTCGAATGCGGGGGAGATCTTGGATTGGTACGTCATGCTTGAGCTCCCATTTACTGTGCTCTAGGGCGAATCTGTGGCACCACTCTTATCCATCTCTAGAAGCGTGGCCCAAGAGGATAGACGCGTCTCGAGGCTTCGCCCTGACTCCCGCTTCGGCATAGAGGCCGCACGCGTTACAATTTTCCGAGAGAGCGAGGCGAACTCTCTCCGGATCGCAGGCTGTCCGCGTACCTCAGATTCGATCGCAGATAGAAGACCCTCCCCTGCCCCAAATCGCGTCCAGCCGTGGGTGGCCAGAACGCGCCAGATTGGAAGGGCAACTGCGGCGACGCCACCGTAAGAGACCTTCTTGTTGCGGCTCAAGCGGCTAAAGAAGCGTTCCTCTAGGGCCATTAAAGCGATCTCGGCTTGGTGCATATACGTAGTGCCGTCTTGAAACGTTGGGCCTTTCGTCTTGTAAACCCCGCCATGGCACGCTGCCTCCGCTAGGAGTCCGAGTTGCGTCGAGCCGTGCGCGTGAAACAAGTAGACTAACTCGGAAAGAGGCATGGGTTTTAGCTGCTTCCACATTCGATAGCGCGCGACTAGTCGCTCTAGATTTATGTGCTTTGGATGGCTGAATAGCCAGCGATACGAGCCGCTTAGGCCGGTCTCCTTCGAAACTGTGCCAACGAAATCGTTGGCGATCTCGGCGATCTCCTCACTTGGGAACCTATCTAGAAATTCACTAGAGACAGCAGGAGCCCTCGCCAGGCGCTCCAAGACAAGTTTTCGAAGAACCCTGTCTCTTGCGAGCTCCGGACCTGCCGAGAGATAGGCTTCTGCGAGAACCGGGGAGAGAGCCGCTGAAGTCGGTTGAGCTATCAGTAGCTCTAGCAGTCGGCGAGCCGCTGTAGCAGAGGCCATTCCACAGTAAAGGGCAGTCACCTCGTTCCATCGACCATCACGATACTGGCTGGCTATTCGCGCTACGTC
>DATKFK010000618.1:0-2191 GCA_035544375.1 Thermoanaerobaculia bacterium | reverse complement strand
CCGGGATCGTCAACACCCATTTCATCGGCTCCTACCTGCTGATGAAGTTCGGCTCTGAGGAGCAGCGCCAGAAGTACCTTCCGCGGATGGCGACGGGCGAGATCCGGGCGGCCTTCTCGCTGTCCGAGCCAGAGCTCGGCTCCGACGTCGCGGCGATCAAGACCAGCGCCAAGAAAACCGCCGACGGCGATTACGAGATCAACGGCACGAAGATGTGGGTCACCAATGGCCTCCGCGCCGGCCTGGTGTTCGTGCTCGTCCGGACCGATCCATCAGCCGAGCCCAAGCACCGCGGCCTCACCTGCTTCATCGCCGAGAAGGAGCCGGGCGTCGCCGAGAACACGGGCGACTACAAGGGCTTCAACGTCCCGCCCCAGATCAAAAAGATGGGCTACAAGGGCGTCGAGTCCACCGAGCTCGTGTTCGACGGCTACCGGACCCCCGCCGACAGCATCCTCGGCGGCGAGGACCAAGGGCTCAACAAGGGCTTCCCGCAGATGATGGACGCGCTCGAGCTCGGCCGGGTCAACGTCGCCGCCCGCGGCGTCGGGCTCGCGCAACGCGCACTCGAGCTGGCGATCAAATACGCCCAGGAGCGCAAGACGTTCGGCAAGGCGATCGCCGAGCACCAGGCGATCCAGTTCAAGCTCGCCGACATGGCCACCCAGACCGAGGCGGCCCGGCTGCTGACCCAGCGCGCAGCCCGCCTCAAGGACGCCGGCGAGCGCTCAGACATCGAGGCCGGGATGGCGAAGCTGTTCGCCTCCGAGGCCGGGCGCTTCTGTGCCGAGGAGTGCCTGCGGATCCACGGCGGCTACGGCTACTCCAAGGAGTACGAGATCGAGCGCATCTACCGCGACGCGCCACTGCTGCTGATCGGCGAGGGCACGTCCGAGATCCAGAAGATGGTGATCGGGCGCAAGCTGCTGCAGCGCCACAAGATCTAGAACGAAAGGGCGCGCCTTTGACGGCGCGCCCCGTGTTTTTGCCTGGTCAGCTCGGAAGCGTTTCCTGAACCCGACCTTCGGCGACGTACGCCGAGGCCGGCTCCAGCATCGCCACCATCTGCTCGCGAAACTCCGGCGTGTCCGCGTGCCCGTGGACCGACGCGGCGTGCTCGGACGCGGCACGCACCACCTCGTCCTCCTCGCCGATGATCACCAGCGAGCAATCACTCTCGCTCGGGAACCTCCGGCAGTCAGCCATCACTCTGGCCATATGCCCCTTCTCCTTCCGGTCGTTGCCCTCGATGGTCCCGCGAATGCCTCCCACGGTCAACCCCGGCGATCAGTCGAAACTTCCTGAGTGCCGATCCGTTATAGCTGCATCACGAACTTCCGCGCCGGCTGGGACACCGGGGCGGGGCAATCGGAGGAGAACAGATGCTGCGCGCACGCCTGCTCACGCTGGGTGTCGGACTCGTCATGCTGATCGGGGCGGCGCCCGCCGCTGCCGCCACGATCGTCGTCAACACCACCAACGACGACCAGCAGCAGGGCGACGGCAACTGCTCGCTGCGCAAGGCGATCGCCGACGTCGACTCCCCCGGCAGCACACAGACGGACTGCGTGCCGGCGGCGTTCGGCGCGAACTCGATCGTGCTCGGGTCCGGCAGCTACCTGCTCAGCCAGTTCTCGCCCGGTTCGCTGACGATCGCCTCGACGGTCACGAACCTCACGATCACGGGTCAGGGCGAGGGCAGCACGTTCATCGACGCGCGGCCGCTCGGCAACCGAGCGTTTGTGATCTCGGCTGGGGCGACCGTGCTGATGCAGGACCTGACGGTGTCCAACGGCCACGCACCGGACGGGGTCGCGGGCGGCACTGGCGCCGCCGGCCAGCCGGGAGCCAACGGCGGCGGGATCCTCAACCAGGGCACCCTGACCCTGCTCGACTCCGCCGTCACCGGCAGCCAGGCCGGGGCCGGTGGCGCCGGAGGCCCTGGCGCCAGCGGCGGCCCCGGCGCCAACGGCGGCTCGGGCGGCTCGGGCGGCGGCATCTACAACAGCGGCACACTGACGCTACACGGCGCGACGATCGCCAACGACGACGCGGGCAGCGGCGGGGCCGGCGGCCAGGGTAGCCAGGCAGCTACCGGCGGCGCGGGCGGCAACGGGGGCGCGGCCGGCTCCGGCGGCGGCGTGGAGAACGCAGCCGGCTCGCTCACCCTGACCGACACCACGCTCAGGAG
>DATKFK010000617.1:0-2242 GCA_035544375.1 Thermoanaerobaculia bacterium | reverse complement strand
CGCGGGCAATCATAGGGGTCACGGCGGAGTCTGACCCTGTCCTGACGGTTTGCGGCGCGGCGGGCGGATTCGGAAAGCCGATACCCTCAGTGCGTGAATGAGGGACCGGAGAGCGTGTCCGAGCGACAGCCCATGCCCGGCCCCTCTGCGGTCAGGTCTGTGATACGTCGGGCGGCCGAGGCGGTCGCCGCGGCACGCGCCCTGCTGGAGGGTGACGAGCGGGCGCGGCAGGCGGTGCGTGACGCGTACGGCGCACTGCACGCAGAGGTCGTGCGCGAGCGGCTCGCCGAGGTGCCTGTCGAGCGGCTCAAGGAGATCGTGCCGCGGCTGCCGGCCGCCAGGCTGGAGAAGGCCGGGTTCGCCGACGTCGGCGCGGTGCTTGAGGCCGGAAGAGCGCGGCTTGAGCAGATCCACGGTGTCGGGCGACGCAGCGCCGCGCAGGCGGTGGCCGCCGCCCAGCGAATGGCCGAGAACGTCGGGCAGGACGTGCGGATCACCGCCGACGTGGACATGGGCGATGACAGGGGCGCGGCCCTCCTGGCCGCCCTGCACCGGGTGCGCACCGCGCAGAGCGCGGTCGACCGCGCCCGCGAGCCGTCGCGCCGGATCGGCGACCAGTTCGGCAGGCTGATGTCCGCGGCCAGGCCGCTGAGCGGCCGGATACGCCGGGTGCTGGTCGGGCGGCCGCGCCGGGAGGCGGCCAGGGACGCAGTCGCGCAGCTTGAGGAGGCGCTCGCCGCGCCCGCAACAGACCGGGATCTCAAGCGCATCAAGGCCGCGAACGAGCGCTTGCACGCCGCGCCGGCGCGCCCGGCCACGGTGCGTCGTGACTTCGAAAAGCGCGCCGCCGACTACTTCTCCGCGCTCGAGCGCATCCTCGGCATCCACGACGAGACCGAGGCCGCGCACGGTTTCCTGCCCGAGGACCTGATCGGCAGCATCGGCAAACAGGCCCTGGACACCAGGCACCTGCGCGTCTCGCTGCGCGACTACCAGGATTTCGGGGCGCGCTTCGCCCTGGCCGGCCGGCGGGTGGTGATCGGCGACGAGATGGGCTGCGGCAAGACGGTGGAGGCGATCGCCGCATTCGCACACCTGCGCGCCGAGGGCGAGCGGCACTTCCTCGTGGTTTGTCCCGCCAGCGTCTTGATCAACTGGATGCGAGAGGTGCGCGGCCACAGCAGCCTGCGGCCCTACCGGCTGCACGGCGGCGAGCGCGACGAGAACCTGCTGGCCTGGGCGAAGAGCGGCGGTGTCGGCATCACCACCTTCGAGACCGTGCGCAGCCTGCCGCTGCCGGCCCGGCCGCGGGTGGCGATGCTCGTGGTCGACGAGGCGCACTACATCAAGAACCCGGACGCCCAGCGTTCGAAGGCGCTGCGGGAGTGGACTCGCCGGATCGACCGGGTGCTGTTCCTGACCGGCACGCCGATGGAGAACCGGGTCGAGGAGTTCCGCAATCTGGTCGGCTATCTGCAACCTGGCCTGGTGGATTCGGTGGACGGCACCGATGCGATCGCCGGGTCCAAGGCCTTCCGCCGCGCGGTCGCCCCGGCGTACCTGCGCCGCAACCAGGAAGACGTGCTGTCCGAGCTGCCTCAGCTCACGCGCATCGACGAGTGGGAGGAGTTCGGGACGCACGACTTCGCCGCGTACCGGCAGGCGGTCCAGGCGGGCAACTTCATGGCGATGCGCCGCGCCGCCTACGCCGCGGGCACGGCGCGCGGCTCGGCGAAGCTTCGGCGGCTGATCGAGATCGCCGATGAGGCGCGCGAGTCCGGACGCAAGGTCGTAATCTTCTCCCACTTCCGCGACGTGCTCGACATCGTGTGCGCGGCACTGGGCGAGCGGGCGCTCGGTCCGCTGAACGGGTCGATGCCGCCGCCGCGCCGCCAGGAACTGGTGGACAGGTTCGCCAAGGCGCGTGGGCACGAGGTGCTTGTCAGCCAGATCCAGGCCGGCGGGGTCGGGATCAACATGCAGGCCGCCTCGGTGGTGATCCTGTGCGAGCCGCAGGTCAAGCCGACCCTGGAGACGCAGGCGATCGCCCGCGCGCACCGGCTCGGCCAGGTGCAGAAGGTGCAGGTGCACAGGCTGCTGGTTGCCGACAGCGTGGACGAACGGATGCTGGAGCTGCTCGAGGGCAAGACAGCGCTCTTCGATGCCTATGCCCGGCGCAGCGATACCGCAGACGCCGCGCCGCAAGCGCGCGCGGTATCCGAGGCCGAGCTGGCCCGGCGGG
>DATKFK010000616.1:0-7518 GCA_035544375.1 Thermoanaerobaculia bacterium | reverse complement strand
GAAGGGCATCACGATCTCCACTCGCCTGGACCGCGCCGCGCCGATGGTGGTGGGCGATGCCAGCCGCCTGCAGCAGGTTGTCTGGAACCTGCTCTCCAACGCCATCAAGTTCACGCCCCGCGACGGCGCGGTGGAGGTGAGCGTCGAGGCGGCGCCGGGCGAGGTCCGCATCGCGGTGCGCGACAGCGGCATGGGCATCGCGCCGCGCTTCCTGCCCTACGTGTTCGACCGTTTCCGCCAGGCCGACAGCTCCACCACCCGCACCCACGGGGGCCTGGGCCTGGGTCTCTCGATCGTCCGCCACCTGGTCGAGCTGCACGGCGGCACCGCCCAGGTCGAGAGCGGCGGCGAGGGTTGCGGCGCGGTCTTCACCGTCACGCTGCCGGTGCACGAGGACCTGCGCCTGGACGGGGACGAGACCGAGCGGCAGGCCGCCGCGGCCGGCGCTGCCGGAGACGCTGCCACCGCCGCCGCCGTCGCTGCGGCCGCCGTGGCCGCCGCCGCCGCGGCCGCCGTGGAGCTGGCGGGGTTGAGCGTCCTGGTGGTCGAGGACGAGGACGACACGCGCGAGCTGATCGCCCGCGCCCTGGCGCATGCCGGGGCGAGCGTCGCGGCGGCCGGGTCCGCGGCGGAGGCCCTGTCGTTGTTCCATCGCGAGCGCCCGGACGTGCTGGTCTGCGACATCGGCATGCCGGGAGAGGACGGTCTGAGCCTGATCCGCAAGCTGCGCGCCGGGGACGCCGGCGGCGACGGCGGCGCCGCGTTGCCGGCGGCGGCCCTGACCGCCTACGCCGGTCCCGCCGACCGCGCCCGCATCCTTGCCGCGGGCTTCCAGCGGCACCTGGCGAAGCCGGTCGATTTCGCCGAGCTGCGACGGACGGTTGCGGAGCTGGGAGGGCGGAATGCGGCGCGCGCCGGTTGACGACGCGGGCACATGCCGCGTGCCGGCGCTGGGCGGGTGCGTCGGTGGGCCGTCAGGCCGGGAGCTTCAGGGCAGTCACGCCGGCGGGCGCCAGCGGAGCAGGTGACCGACGCAGATACCGAGAGCCAGCTCGCCCACCACCAAAACCACAGCCATCACCATCTGTGACCGCCTTCCGTGAGGCGGGCAGTGTAAACCCGGCATGCGCGCTTTGTCAAAAAGGCGCCACTCGGTTCGCCCGCGACCCTGCCGGCGCTTGGCGCCGCGCCTCTTGTCGGCCCAGCCGATGTCGAGATCAGCCGTCGACGGCGCCCAGGGCCAGGAGCGACGCCTTCTCGGCCTCCGAGATGCCTCTCGCGCCGGTGATCTTCATGCCCTGGTAGAGCTTCGGGTTCTTGAACGTCACCAGCTCCCGGTTTTGCTCGAGGTCCCACAGCTTTGCCGTCTCGTCGGCGCTGCCGCTGACCAGCCGCAAGCCGTCGCCGCTGAAAGCCACGGCATGCACCCCTGCCTGGTGGCCGGTGAGGGAATTGCGGAAAACGGCGGTCTTGCGATCCCATAGCCTCACCGTCGTGTCGGTGCTGCCGCTGGCGATCGTGGCGCCGTCGGGACTGAACGCCACCGATGTTACTTGGTTCGAGTGCCCGGCGAGGGCGCCGCGGCTCCGGCCAGTTGCGAGGTCCCACAGCTTCACCAGCTTGTCGCCGCCGCCGCTCGCCAGCAGGTCATCGGGTCCGAACGCGACGGCTTTCACCCCGTCAGCGTGGCCGATGAAGATCTGCAGCAGCTCTCCCGTGTCGAGCCGCCAGACGCGTATGCGCTGATCGGCGCAAGTGGCGGCGATGAGGCTGCCCTTGTAGTTGACCGCGGCCGAGGTCGTCAGGTCGAAGCGCTCCCTCAGCACCAGCCTGCTCTTGGCGCTGTGGAGGTCCCAGATGCGGAGAGTGTGGTCGAGCCCGCAGCTCACGAGCAGGTCACTGCCGGGACCGATCGCTATTGACTTGACGGCGCCGGCATGGCCGGCGAAGCGCCTGATGCATTCCCTGTTCTTCAGGTCCCACAGCCGGACCACGCCGTCATCGCAGCCGCTCGCGAGCAACGCGCCATCCGCGGTCATGGCCAACGAGGTCACCTTGCCGGCGTGGTCGCGCAGGATCCGGCAGCTGCCATCCTTGATGCTCCACAGCCTGACGACGCGGTCGTCGCTGCCGGTTGCCAGCGTGTCGCCATCGGCGCTGAGGACAACGGCGTTGATCCAGCTGGCGTGGCCCTGCAAGGTCACCAGGGACCGGCCCGAGGGTATGTCCCATTGTCTCACCGTGAGGTCGTCGCCGCCGCTGACCAGCGTCTTGGCCGACGCAAATGCGATCGAATGAATGCCGCCGGAATGCCCGAAGAGCGTGCTGCGGCATTCCGGCGCCGCGTCCTTGGGCAAGCTCCAGACCTTCACCCGGTAGTCGTGGCTGCCGCTGGCGAGGATGGAGCCGTCGGCGTCAAAAGCGAGCGAGGACACCTCGCCCTCGTGGCCGTGCAGGGTGTGCAGCAACTGCGGGCGGTAGGAAGCAGGCCCCTGCTCGCCCTCCTCGTCGAGGCGCCAGAGCCTGATGGTGCGGTCAGCGCCGCCGCTGGCGAGGAGCTGGCCGTCGGGGCTGAAGGCCAAGGCATACACCGGTTCGGCGTGGGCCGGCCATTCGGCCAGCTGGCCCGGTTTGCTCGGCTCGCCAACATCCCAGAGGCGGATCCTCCCATCGTGCCCCGCCGTGGCCAGGACGATGGTCCGGCCGCCGGGCCGGAAGCGCACCGCGTGCAGCTCCCTGGTGTCCGCCAGGCGCTCCGCCAGGAATTGGCCCGACGCCACCGACCAGAGCCTGACCGTCCTGTCGCCGCTGACGCTGGCCAGCAAGGCGCCGTCAGCGCTGGTCGCCAGCTGCGCCACATACGCGGTGTGACCGGTCAGGACAGTGCGTTCTCGCATGGTGCTCAGGTCCCACAGCCGGACGGTCATGTCGATGCCGCAGCTGGCCAGTTGCTTGCCGCCGTCGACGAAGCATACGGACCACACCCTGCCGTTGTGTCCTGAGAGCGTGCCGCGCTTGCCGTTGTCCGCGAGGCTCCAGAGCGTGATCACGCCAGCCAGGTCCGCGGCGGCAAGGGCTTGTCTGTCCGGGCTCACCGCCACCGACATCACGGCGCCCAGCACCTCGGTGAAGACCGACTGCGACAGGTCGCAATAGGAGAAGTCGACGGCATGCAGCTCGACCCCCCTCAGATAGGCCTGCCGTATCGTGATGCCGGAGAAGACCCAGTTGGTCAGATCGATTCCCGCCTGGGCCAGAAGATTGACGACGTTGCCGCCGAGGTAGCCCGGCCCCTTGGCTGGATCATGGCCGAGCAGCTTGCCGGCCGCGGCGACTACGCCTTCCTCGCCCAGCGCGGCGAGCAGCCGATCGCTGACCGGTTTGAGGATGAGGCGAACCTGGGCCTCGCGGGAGTAGTCCTTGTCCCGGCCCTTCATCAATGAATGCGCGCTGATCAGTGCCGGCTCGCCGTTGGCGATCTCGTCGAAGGCGGTAGCCACCAGCTTGTTGGTCAGGAACGCGGCGACGACGTTCGGCAAGCTGAAGCGCACATTGTCCTCTTCGAGCAGCGAGCGCCCGCGCAGCGAGCCGATGGCCTCCTGGATGTTGCGGCGCAGCAGCAGCGGCTGCTGGCCAAGAATATCGCTTGCGAGCTCTTCGAGCGACGATCCTTCCCGCGCGATGGCCAGCCAGTAGCAGATCTGTTGCTCCATCGGGGCAAGGCGCTCGAAGTGCTTCTCGAGGAGGTCCATGAGGTCGCCGCTGAGCGTCTCGCCAGAGTCGAGGAAGCGCGGAATGTTGCCGGAGAACAGCGCGGCAATCGTCTCGGAGACCAGCTTGAGAGCCAGCGGGTTGCCGCTGTAGCACTCGGTCAGATGCCGCCAATCGTCGTCGTTGCCGCCCAGTCCTTTGTCCTGCAGGATGGCCCGCACCTCGTTCGCCGAGAGGTTGCCCAGCGCATGGGCGCGCACCGGAGAATCCGCTCTGGCGAGAACGCTGAACTCCTTGGGTTCCTCGCTGCTGGTGACCAGGAGGCAGCTGACGTGCGGCGTGCTGCCGAGCAAGGTGATCAGCTGACCGTAGCTCTCGTAGCCGTTGCGATAGCGTCCGGTTTCGTCTCCCGCCTCGAGCACCGTGTCGAAGTCGTCGAGCACCATCAGGCATCTGGCGCTGCGAAAGTTGTTGATCAGCTGGAAGAACAGCTGGTCGAGCGGCATCGCGGCTTCGAGGTCTTGCTGGCTGGTCACCAGCAACAGGCATTCTTGCAAGAGCTCGGGAAGCGGCGGAGCGGTGGCGAGCGACCTCCAGAACACGAACTTGAAGTGGCTCCGGACGTCGCGCGCCACCTTGGTGGCGAACAGGGTCTTGCCGATGCCCGCCCCGCCGAAGATGCCGAGGACCTTGCAAGCCTGTGACTCGATCCATTGCCGGCATTGCTCGATGTCCTTTTGCCGCCCATGAAACGCCGCGACGTCGGGTGCTTGGCCCCAATCGTCGACGGGAGCTGCCTCGGCGGGCTCCGGCACGAGCGGCGCGGCCGCTGCCCCAACACGGCCGAGAGTGGCCGCGGCGGCCGCCGGCGCCGCGCCTGCCGCCCTGCGGTCCAGAATCTCCTGCAATCTGGTGCTGGGGTTGAGGCGCCAGCATCCATTCGGGTCGGTATGATCGGCAATCAACTTGGCTATCCAGCCGCCGCCCAGCGGCTCGTAGGACCGCAGCCATACCTCGCCCGCGCCAGTGAGCAGGTCGAGACGGACGAAGTTGTAGCCGTTGTCTCGCGTTTTGGATCGCGTGTGATCGTGAGTGGCGTCGGCCGCAATGCGAACGAAGCCCTGAAGCTGCTGCAGGACCCACCCCTGGTGCTCGTGACCATGGAGGTGGAAATCGAAGTCCTGCTCGAAGAAGCGGTCGATGCTGGGATTCTCGTGGGTGTTGAGCCAGCTCACCGGATGATGGCTGAGAGCCACGCGCAGGTCGGCGGCGGCAAGCGGGGCCGAGACCGTTCCCATCTGCCAGAGTGCGCCGAGCCAGAGGGTACCCTTCTCCCTGTCCTTCCCGCAAGACCAGGCCGAGTTCAGGCCGGCGATGCCGAGCGAGAGGCCATTGCCGACGGCGAAGGTCGCGTGGTAGATGAGGCGGTCCGGATCGGCGAGCAGGTGATCGTAGCGGTTCTGCTCGAGGAAAGCCTTGTAGTCCTCGAGGCGCTCCATGATGCGCCGCCACTGCAAGTCGGCGTCCCGGATCATGGCCTCGATCTCGGTGGGATCGGCCTTCTCCTCGAGCCACCAGCGCTGGTCGGGAGTGATCTTGCCGCGATGGACATCGTGGTTGCCGGGCACCAGGAAGAGGCGCTCTTGGGGTATTTCCGGCTTGAAGGAACGACGGACCCTATCGAGGAAGACCTGCGCCTCCCGGTATTGATCGGCCATCCTGTGACCGGCCTTCTCGCCGAGGTGGCCAAAGGCCAGGTCGCCGGTGAAGAAAATGAAGTCCGGCCAAAGCGCCAGCTGCTCCTGCATCTTAGCGAGGTCCGCAAATAGCTTTTCGCGTAGCGGCTTGCTCTGGTAGCCGTACTTTGTGTCGCAGAGGTGGACGTCGGAGAGATGAAGCCAGGTGAGGGTCGCCAAGTTGCCTCCGGCGAGAGAAGCCGCCCCCGGGACTCTCCGGTGGGTGACCAGCCGTGATGAGCTTGTGCCCTCGCACATTCGATACTGCGTCAAGGCTAGATGACTGTCAAGCGGATGGACCGGACCATCGCTCGGGGGTCCGGCCGGCGGCGGCGTGCTAGCATCGCAGCCCGTTGGAGTCGAAGGAGGAGCGTGCATGGAGGCGCTGCCCGTGCAGTCCGCCGGCAAGCCGGGGCCGCTGATCGCGATCGGCGGTGCGGAGGACAAGGTGCGCGAGCGCACCATCCTCCGTTACTTCCTCGAGGTCGCCGGCGGCTCCGACGCGTCGGTGGTGGTGCTGGCCACCGCCTCCGAGGTGCCGGAGACCGGCGAGCGCTACGCCGATCTCTTCTATTCGCTCAACGCCGACAGCGTCGAGGTGCTGCGCATCGGCACCCGCGAGGACGCGCTGGTGGCGGGCGCCGAGGCGCACGAGCTGCTCGAGTATGCGACCGGCCTGTTCATCACCGGCGGCGGCCAGCTGCGGCTGTCGTCGGCGCTGGGCGGCACGCAGGTGGCGATGGCGATCCGCGCCCGCCACGCCGCGGGGATGGTGGTGGCGGGCACCAGCGCCGGCGCCGCGTTCCTGTCGCAGCACATGATCGCGCTGGGCGACAGCGGCGCCACGCCGCGCCGGCGCCTGGTGCACCTGGCGCCGGGCCTGGGGCTGGCGCACAACATCGTCATCGACCAGCACTTCCGGCGGCGCGACCGGCTCGGCCGCCTGCTCACCGCGCTCTCCTACAACCCCGGCCTGCTGGGGGTCGGCGTCGACGAGGACACCGCCGCGGTGATCGACGCGGAGGGCTCCCTGCACGTGCTGGGAGCGGGCGCCGTCACCGTCGTGGACGCTCACGACATGCGCTACACCGACAGCCACGCCGCGCATCGCGGCCAGCCCCTCGCCATGCTGGGGGTGAAGCTCGACGTGCTGACGACCGGCTGCCGCTACGAGCTCGAGCGCCGGGTCGCCCATCCGCCGCCGCCGGGCGCCGTGCGCCTCGCGGTGTCCGAGCCGGACCTGCTGCGCGAGCCGGGTGAGCCGGCGGACGCGCCCGAGCTGGCTCCGCCTGCTGCCGGCGGCACCCTCGCTGAGCAGACCGCCGACCGCGGCGACTGAGGCGACCGCGGCGACCGAGGCGACTGAGCCGAACGAGCCGACTGAGCCGACTGAGAACATTGAGGGCGTCGAGCGGGGGACGGGTCCGGCGATGAAGATTCTCGAAACGCGGGTCTACCGCGGCCCCAACCTCTACGCGCTGGGACCGGTGATCCGGTTGCGCGTGGACCTGGGCGAGCTCGAGGCCTATCCCACCATGCGCCTGCCCGGGTTCAACGAGCGGCTGCTCGAGCTGATCCCGACCCTGCACGAGCATTCCTGCTCCTACGGCGAGCCGGGCGGCTTCGTGCGCCGGCTGCGGGAGGACGAGGGCACCTGGCTCGGCCACGTGCTCGAGCACGTCGCCATCGAGCTGCAATGTCTCGCCGGCACGCCGGTCACCTACGGCAAGACCCGCAGCGAGGCGCTGCCTGCCGGCCAGTACCACGTCATCTACAGCTTTGCCGAGGAGGCCGTCGGCACCGCCGCCGGCGCGCTCGGCTTGACGGTGATCCGCCATCTGCTGCCTCCGGACCGGGAGGCCCACGACCCGTCGCCGTTCGACTTCCGCGCCCGGTGCGAGGCGCTGGTGAGGTTGGCGCAGCGGCGCGCCTTCGGCCCTTCGACCGGCGCGCTGGTGCGCGCCGCCGAGGAGCGGGACATCCCGTGGATCCGCCTCAACGATCGCTCCCTGGTGCAGCTCGGGCATGGCAAGTTCCAGCAGCGCATCCAGGCGACCGTCACCGGCCGCAC
>DATKFK010000615.1:0-3523 GCA_035544375.1 Thermoanaerobaculia bacterium | reverse complement strand
GAGGTGGGGCTGGGAGACCTCTTCGCCTCTCCGACCCTGGTGGGCCTGGCCGAGCGGCTGCAGGCGCTGGTGAAGGCGGAGGCCGGGACGGCCCCGCCACCCATCGTGCCGCGGCCGCTGGCCGCGGGGGAGCTCCCGCCGCTCTCCTTCGCCCAGGAGCGGCTGTGGGTCATCGACCGCCTGCAGCCCGGGTCGACGGCCTACCACGTGCAGCTGGCGGTGCGGCTGCGCGGTGCGCTGGACGCCGCCGCCCTGCACCGCGCGCTGGCCCTGCTGGTCGAGCGCCAGGAGACGCTGCGGACCCGCTTCGTGTTGCGGCACGGCGCGCCGCGCCAGCTCGTCTCCCCCTTTGCGCCACCGGCGTTGCCGCGGGTCGAGCTGGCGGGCCTCGCCCCCGGCCGGCAGGAGGAGGCGCTGCGCCGGCTGGTCGAGGCGGACAGCCTGCACCCGTTCGACCTCGGGCAGGGGCCGCTGTTCCGCGCCACGCTGGTCGGCCTGGGCGCCGCCGACCATGCTCTGCTCGCCAACCTGCATCACATCGTCGCCGACGGCTGGTCGCTCGAGATCCTGCTGCGCGAGCTGGCGGCGCTCTACACCGCGGTGCGCGACGGCCGGGACGTGCGTGCGGCGCTGCCGGCGCTCGCGCTGCAGTATGCCGACTACGCGGTCTGGCAGCGCGGCGGCTGGCTCGCCGGCGAGCGGCTGGAGCGCGAGCTCGCCTACTGGCGGCAGGCCCTGGCCGGGGTGCCGGTGCTGGAGCTGCCCGCCGACCGCCCCCGGCACTGGTCGCGGCGCGGGTGGGCCGGGACCCGCCCGATCGCGCTCTCCGCCGGGCTGACCGCCGAGGTGGCACGCCTGGCCCGCGCCCGCGGCGTGACGCTGTTCATGGCGCTCCTCGCCGGGTTCGAGCTGGTCCTGCAGCGCCATACCGGCCTCGAGGACCTCGCGGTGGGCTCGGCGATCGCCAACCGCACGCGCCGTGAGATCGAGGACCTGGTGGGGTTCTTCGTCAACAGCCTGGTCCTGCGCACGATCATCCCGGCCCATGCCACCGGGCACGAAGCGCTGCGGCGAGTGTGCGCGACCGCGCTCGGCGCCTACGCCCACCAGGACGTGCCGTTCGAGAAGCTGGCCGAGGAGCTGCAGCCGGGGCGCGGCGCCCACCTCACGCCGTTCTTCCAGGTGGTTTTCGCGCTGCAGAACGCCCCCATGGCGGGCCTGCGGTTGCCGGGGCTCACGCTCAGCCAGCTGCCCAACCCCGTGCACCTGGCCAAGTTCGAGCTGAGCGTGGCGCTGATGGACACCCCGGGGGGCGGCCTCGACGGCGTCGTCGAGTACGCCCGCGAGCTGTTCGACGGCGCGACCATCGAGCGCCTGGCCCGCCAGTTCGCTCACCTCCTCGGCGCGCTGGCCGCGGCGCCGGAGCGGCCGGTCGCGGAGCTGCCGCTGCTCGGCGCGGCGGAGCGGCACCAGCTGGCGGCCGAATGGAACGACACGCGGAGGGCGCTGCCGGCCGCGGGGGTCCATCAGCTCTTCGCCGGCCAGGCGGCGCTGCGGCCCGACGCGGTGGCGCTGGTGTCGGCCGCGGGCGCTGCGCTCACCTACGGCGAGCTGGACCGGCGCGCCGAGCGCCTGGCCCGCCGGCTGCGGCGCGCAGCGGCCACGGCGGCCGGCCTTGCCGCGCTGCCGGTGCCGCCGCGGCTCGCGTCCGACACCCCGGTCGGGGTGCTCCTCGGGCGCTCGCCCGAGCTGGTGACGGCGCTGCTCGCGACGCTCAAGGCCGGCGGGGCCTACCTGCCGCTCGACCCGGCGTATCCGGACGGGCGCCTCGCGCTGATGCTGCGCGACACCGGGGCCCGGCTCGCCGTCACCACCGCGTCCCTGGCGGCCCGCCTCGGCGCGCTTCAGGGGACCCGGATCGTGGCGATCGACGTGCCCGAGGTCCCCGGGGCCGCCGATGCCCCCGCTGCCGGCAGCGCCGGGGGCGCGGCCGCCGAGCAGGAGCCGGCCGACGAGGGCGGCGACCGCCTGGCATACGTCATGTACACCTCGGGCTCCACGGGCCGGCCGAAGGGGGTGGCGGTGAGCCACCGCGGCGTGGTGCGGCTGGTGCGCGAGACCGCCTACGTCCGGTTCGGGCCGGACGAGGCGCTGCTGCAGCTGGCGCCCGCGTCCTTCGACGCCTCGACCTACGAGATCTGGGGGACGCTGCTGCACGGCGGGCGGCTGGTGCTGGCGCCCGAGGGGAGCCTCGCGCTGCCCGAGCTGGTGGACATCGCCGAGCGCCACCAGCTGACCTCGCTGTGGATGACCACCGCCCTGTTCCACCTGCTGGTGGACCATCAGCTGCCACGGCTCGGAGCGCTCCCGGCGCTGCGGCAGCTGATGACCGGCGGCGAGCTGATGTCGCCGCAGCACGTGCGGCAGGCGCTCGCGGGCCTGCCGGCGACGCGGCTGACGATTTTCTACGGGCCGACCGAGAACACCACCTTCACCTCCTACTGCCCGCTCGTGGACGGCGAGGGCTTCGGTGCGACGGTGCCCCTGGGGCGGCCGATCGCCAACAGCCGGGTGGTGGTCGTGGACCGCGAGGGGCGGCTCGCCCCGGTGGGGGCGGCGGGGGAGCTGTGCACCGGCGGCGACGGCCTGGCGCGCGGCTACCTTGGGCGGCCGGAGCTGACCGCGGAGCGGTTCATCCCCGACGCCTTCGGGCCCGAGCCGGGGGGGCGGTTGTACCGGACCGGGGACCTGGCGCGGGTGTTGCCGGACGGCCGCCTGGACTTCCTGGGGCGGATCGACAACCAGGTCAAGCTGCGCGGCTACCGCATCGAGCCGGGGGAGATCGAGGCGCGCCTGCTGGAGCACCCGGGGGTGCGGGAGGCGGTGGTGCTGCTCTGCGAGCAGCCGCCCGGCAACCGCTTCCTCGCCGCCTACGTGGTGGGCGACCGTGCCGCGGCCGCCCCTGCCGAGCTGCGCGCGCACCTGCGGGAGCGGCTGCCGGAGCACATGGTGCCGGCGGCGTTCGTGACGCTCGACGCGCTGCCGCTCAACCCCCACGGCAAGGTGGACCGGCGCCGCCTGCCGTTGCCGGAGGCGAAGGGCATACCGGCGGCCGGCGTCCAGGCGGCGGGTGTCCCGGGGCTGGAGGGGGTGTCCGGCCCGCCGGCGCTCGACGCGGCCGGCGCGGCCGATGCGGCCGGCGAGGCCGGCGCGGATCTCGCCGCGGCGGCAGGGCCGGCGCCGGACCTGCTGCCGGCGCTGCTGCCGGTGCCCGAGCTCCTGGCCGGGCTGTGGCGCGAGCTGCTGCGGGTCGAGAGGGTCGAGCCGGGCGACAGCTTCTTCGACCTCGGCGGTTACTCGCTGGTGGCGACCGGGCTGCAGCTGCGGGTGCGCGAGATATTCGGCGTCGAGATCTCTCTCTACCGGCTGTTCGACGAGCCCACCCTGGCCGGCATGGTCGCCGAGGTGGAGGAGGGGCTGCAGCAGGCGCGGGGGCCCGAGCCGCCGCCGCTCCTGCCGCGTC
>DATKFK010000614.1:0-2976 GCA_035544375.1 Thermoanaerobaculia bacterium | reverse complement strand
CTCGTCCACGGCGCCGCCGTCCCGCTGGCGCCCGCCGCCGACGTCACCGCGTACCGGGTGATCCAGGAGTCGCTGACCAACGTCTGTAAGCACTCACGCCGGCGGCGGGCCCGGCTGACGCTTGGCTACCAACGGCGCGAGCTGCGCATCACGGTCGAGGACCTGGGTACCGGCGATCCCGCCGTCGCCGAGGATCCGCTCCCGGCAGGCGGCCAGGGAATCGTGGGCATGCGCGAGCGGCTGCTTGCCCTCGGCGGGCGGTTCACCGCCGGGCCTCGCCCGGGCGGCGGGTTCCTGGTCGACGCGTCGCTCCCCTATCAGCCGGCCGACATCGCCAAGCCGGCCGACATAACCCCCCCGCACGATTGCCCGGCGCCGCTTGACGAGGCGGGCCGGCGTGCCCGGCCGACGATGGAGCCGCTGCCGTGACCATCAGGGTCGTCGTCGCCGACGATCAGCCGCTCCTGCGCACCGGCTTCAAGGCCCTCATCGCCACGGCACCCGACCTGGACGTGGTCGGGGAAGCGGGCGACGGGCGGGAAGCCGTGCGGCTGGCCAGGGCCGCCAGGGCCGACGTCGTGCTCATGGACATCCGCATGCCGGTACTCGACGGCATCGCCGCCACCCGGCTCATCACCGCGGATGAAGACCTCGCCGGCGTCCGGGTGCTGATCCTGACCACGTTCGAGATTGACGAGTACGTCTTCGAGGCGCTGCGGGCGGGTGCCAGCGGCTTCCTCGGCAAGAGCGCGGAAGCGGACGAACTGCTCGACGCGATACGGACCGTCAGCCGGGGCGACGCCCTGCTCTCTCCGGCCGCGACCAGGAGCCTGATCGGCCGCTTCCTCGCCATGCCGAGCGCGCCGCCGCCGATGGACGAAGCGGCGAGCCGGGGCCTCGCGGCGCTCACCGACCGGGAGCGGGAGCTCACCGTCCTTGTGGCGTCCGGACTTTCCAACGACGAGATCGCCGCGAAGCTGGTCTTGTCCCCCGCGACCGTCAAGACGCACGTAAACCGCGCGATGGTCAAGGTTGGCGCTCGCGACCGGGCACAGCTCGTCGTGTTCGCCCACCGCTGCGGCCTGGCCGGATAGCGGCGAGCGGGTGATGCGGCCGTGAGACCACCCTCAGCCGTCCGCGTCGGGCGCCGTGCTCGCGAGCTTGGCGCGGACCCGGGCGGCTTCTGGATGGTCCAGGTCGGCGAGGATGACGAGCGCTTGCTGCCATGCCTCCCTGGCCTGCGGCAGCTCGCCGGCGGCGCGATGGGTGTCGCCGAGGTGGGCGAGGGTCTCCGCTTCGTCCCTGCGGTAGCCGAGTTCCCTGGCGATGCCGAGTGCGCGACGGTAACAGGCGGTGGCTTCGGCAAGGTTGCCCAGATGGTGCTCGGCGTAGCCCAGGCTGTCCCAGCTATTTCCCTCGGTGTGGCGATTGCCGACTTCAGCGTTGAGTGCGAGCGCCCGCCGGCAGAACCTCCTGGCCTGCTGGTAATCGCCGAGCAGGTCGTGGAACCAGCCGACGGCGTTGAGCGCGTCGACCTCTCCCGCCTTGTCGCCGACGGCCTGGGCCAGCCGGAGGCCCTGCTCGGCATGCCCGAGCGCCTCGGCGTAACGGCCCCGACGTTCGGCTAGCACGCTGAGGCTCTGGTGAATCTTGGCCTCGCCGAGACGGTTGCCGAGCCGCCTGTACAGCTCGAGGCTGGTCGCCGAGTAGTCGGCCGCCTGATCGTAATCGCCCAGGTAAGTGCAGGCGGTTGCCAGCAGGCGGCTGGATACGGCCTGCGCGGCGGTGTCGCCGAGCCGGGTCGCGGCGGCCAGCGCCGTGCGCTGTGCGGCCACCCAGTCCTGATGATGCCCGCGCCTTTGCAGGTAGGGCGCCATCGCCCAGGGGAGCTGCCAGGCATGGACATCGAAGCCCGACACGGCGGCGAGGGTGGCGGCGGCGAGCAGCACGTGATGCTCTTGCCCGAACCAGGACATCGCCTCCTGGTAATCGGCGAGCTGACCGTAAATGGTGCCAGGCCTGCCCGGGGCGAGGACGACCGGCTCACGGGCCGGGCTGATCACCATGGAGCCGTGGCCGGCGGTGTGCAGGTAGTGGTCGAGGACCCGGCCGTTGGCCTCGCGGCGCTCGGGCTCGATGTCCCGCGCCTGGGCCTGGGCGGCGGCGTAGGCGCGCAGCAGGTCGTGGAAGGCATACCGGCCAGGGAAGTGCTCGGCGATCAGGCCGTCGCGGGTGAGTTCGCGCAGCAGGCGGCGGGCGGCGGGCGGCGGGCTCGTCGGTGCCGGCGAGGCTGGCGGCGGCCTGGACGCCGATGTCGGGTCCTGGGTGCAGGCCAAGCAGCCGGAACATCCGCGCCGCCGCGCCGGCGAGCTGAGAATAGGACCAGGAGAACACGACGCGGACGCTAGCCGCTGGATCGCCGGCTTCCAGGGCGTCAAGGCGGCCGCCGGCGTCGCGCAGCTCGGCCGCAAGCGCCGCTAGCGGGAACCCCGGGCGGGCGGCGGCGCGGGCCGCGGCCACCGTCAGCGCCAGCGGCAGGCACGCGCACAAGCCGGCGATCTCGGCGACCGTTTCCGGCTCGGCGGCGGCCCTGGCGGCACCGATACGGGCGGTGAGCAGCGCGACGGCCTCGCCGTGGGTCAGGACGTCGAGGCTGACCAGCCGGGCGCCGTCGGCGGCGGCCAGCCCCGGGAGCTGGCTGCGGCTGGTGACGAGCACCAGGCTGCCGGGGCTGGCTGGCAGCAGCGGCCGCACCTGCTGTTCATCACGGGCGTTGTCCAGCACGACAAGCATTCGCCGGTCCGCCAGCAGGCTCCGGTACAGTACTGCGCGCGCCTGCGGGTCCGGCGGAATCCGCTGGGGCGCAACGCCAAGGGCGTCCAGGAAGCCGCGGATGGCCGCTTCCGGGGCGGCCGGAGTGCCGGAGGGGTCGAAGCCGTGCAGGTTCACGTGCAGATGACCGTCGGGGAACCGGCC
>DATKFK010000613.1:0-2978 GCA_035544375.1 Thermoanaerobaculia bacterium | reverse complement strand
CGTCTTCATCACCGGCGGCAACGGCAGCGGCAAGTCCACCCTCGGCAAGCTCCTGACCGGGCTGTACGTCCCGGACGCCGGCAGCCTCCGCGTCGACGGCAAAGCGGTGACGAGCGAGAACCGGGAGAGCTACCGCCAGCTGTTCTCGGCGGTGTTCGCCGACTTCTACCTGTTCGCCGGCCTGATCGGCGACGGCGCCGGCGATCTCGACGCGATGGCCCGCGAGTACCTGCTGCGGCTGGGGCTCGACAAGAAGGTCAAGATCGCTGGCGGCAGCCTGTCGAACCTCGATCTCTCCCAGGGGCAACGCAAGCGGCTCGCGCTCCTCGTCGCCTACATGGAGCAGCGCTCCATCTACCTGTTCGACGAGTGGGCCGCGGACCAGGACCCGCACTTCAAGGCGATCTTCTACCACGACCTGCTGCCCGACCTGAAGGCGCGGGGCAAGACCGTTTTCGTGATCAGCCACGACGACCAGTACTACGCGCTTGCCGACCGCCTGATCAAGATGAAGGACGGCCAGATCGAGTGGGACCGGCGCCAGGGCGCGGCGGCCGTCGCCGGCGGCGCGGTTACTCGGTCCGCAGGCTGATCGTGAGCTGCACCCGCATCGCCCGCCGCGCCGGGAAGTAGGATGCGGCCATCGCCGCCAGGAAGAGCGCCAGCGAGGTGCCGGAGAAGGTGGCGAGATCGGTGGGGCTCACTCCGTACAGCAGGTTCGCGAACAGGCGGTTCGAGACGACCGATGCCGCCAGGCCGATCGCCAGGCCCACGGCCGCAAGCGCCGCGGCGCGCCCCATCACCAGCCCCAGCAGGGCCCGTGGCTGCGCGCCGAGAGCGGCGCGGATCCCCATCTCCCGCGTGCGCTGGGTCACGGAATAGAAGAGCACGCCGTAGATCCCCACCGTGGCCAGGACCAGGGCGACGCCGGCGAAGAGTCCCATCAGCAGGACGAGGAACCGGCTCTTCGCCGCGAAGACGCTCAGGCGGTGCTCCATGGTGTCGGGGTCGTAGGGCGGCAGGCTGGGCGCCGCCGCGCGCAGCTCGCTCTCGGCCCGCGGCACCAGCGACAGCGGCGGCACCCCCGCCGTGCGCAGCATGAAGTTGAGCTGCGGGGTCAGCAGCGGCGGAAATTGGAACAGCGAGAAGTAGACGTCGGGGCCCGGCCAGTCCAGCTCCTGCATGGCGTGGTGATTGAGATCGCCGACCACCCCGATCACCGTGAACCATGGGGCGCTGGGGTCTCGCTTGCCGAACTTCATGCGCTTGCCGAGAGGGCTCTCGGCAGGCCAGTATTTGCGCGCCATCGCTTGGCTGATGACGATGACGCGCGGACTGGTGTCGGTATCGGCGTCGGTGAAGTCCCGGCCCTGGACCAGGGGAATTCCCAGGTTGCGGAAGAAGCCGGGGGAAACGTGGTGGAAGACCAGGTAGGCGACGCCGTCCTTGGTCTTGGCGAGAAGGTCCTCGACGATGAACGAGATGCCGGCCCACTCGCCGTTGGGCAACGTAGGCGATTCGATCGCCACCGCGGTCACCCCGGGGATCGCCGCCAACCGGCTGTGGTACTGGCGCGCGAGCAGGATCATGAGCTTCGCGTCGGCATAACGCTTACCCTTGAGGTCGACTCTCACGGTCAGCAGGTTCGCGGGCTTGAAGCCGAGAGGAGTCTGGACGAAGCGCCGGAACCCTTTGATCAACAGGCCGGCCCCGACCAGCAGGAACAGCGCCAGGGCCACTTCCGCCACCACCAGCGAGCTTTGAAAACGGTGGCGCTGGCGGTTCGACGAGCTGGCTCCCTGGCGCAGGGTGACGGCACTGCCGCGGGCCCCGAGCCAGGCAGGGGCGAGGCCAAAGCCGGCGCCGCAGAGCAGGGACAGCGTGCCGATGGCAGCCACGACCGGCAGATCGAGCCCGGTGGCGACGAAGCTCTGGAGCTTGACGGCGCTCGCGGCGATCAGCGCCCCGGTGACGAGCTGCGCCAGGATCAGCCCGGCGGCACAGCTCAGCCCTGCCAGCACCAGGCTCTCGGTGAGGAGCTGGCGCAGCAGCCGCCGGCGGGTGGCGCCCAAGGCATCGCGCACCGCGATCTCCTTCTGGCGTGCCGTGGCGCGGGCCAGCAGCAGGTTGGCCACCGTCGCCCAGGCAATCAACAGCACGAACGTCGAGGCCCCGAGCAGGGTCAACAGCGGGAAGCGCAGGTCGCCGAAGAGCTTCCGCTCGAGGCTGGTGAGATGCACCACCATGTGCTCGTTGCTGTCCGGAAACTCCTTCGCGAGGTTGGCGTCGAGCGCATCCACCTCGCTCGCCGCCCGCGCCAGGCCGATCCCCACCTTGAGGCGTCCCACCACGTTCAGCCAGCGCACCGCCCGCCGCGTGAGATAGCGCGGATCTCCCAGGATCTCGTTGCCCATGGTGACGGGCAGCCAAAGCTCCGCCTCGTCGGTAAGACCGTGGAAACCCGCCGGCATCACGCCGACGACCTGGTAGCTCTGGCCGTCCAGCAGGAGGCTGGTGCCGACGACCGTGCGGGCGCCGCCGAAGCGGCGCTGCCACAGCGCATGGCCCAGCACCACGATCCGCGGCGCACCCGGGGCGCGGTCGTCCTGGCCGGCGAACACCCTGCCCAGGACGGGCGCGACGCGCAATGCACGGAAATAGCCGGAGTCCACGATCTCGCCGCTCACCCGCTCGGGCTCGCCTTCGGTCGACATGTTGAAGGCGGTGCCGTCGGTGTACGCTCCCACCGCCTCGAACGAGGCGCATCTTGCCTGCCAGTCCCGAGCGTCGAAATAAGAGCTGAGGAAGCGCTCCTGGCCGCCGTCCTCCTCTTTGAGCTGCTGGAAGAAGACCAGGCGGTCGGAATCCTGGTACGGCAGCCCGCGCAGCAGCACGCCGCTCACCACCGTGGTCACCGATGCCGTCGCCGCGACGCCGAGGACGAGCGTGAAGACGGCGACCAGCGTGAATCCGAGGTT
>DATKFK010000612.1:0-3560 GCA_035544375.1 Thermoanaerobaculia bacterium | reverse complement strand
CTCCGGCGTCCAGATCGCCTCGAAGCCGTGGCGGTCGGCGAACTTCGCTCCTTCGAGCACCAGGCGGTAATGATCGGCGGCCTCGCCGGCCGCGTAGTTGCCGAAGTAGAACAGGCTGAACGCGACGCCGCCGCGCCCGGCGGCGGAGTCGGCGGGGACGCCGGCGCCGGCCGCTTCCGCGGTGCGGGTCGCCGGTCCGCCGGCCGCCGGGTCCGCGTCGAGCACGGCATGGCATCCCCGCGACAGCGCCCACAGCAGCTCGACCGCCGCGACCTCGCAGCCGCCGTCGCTCGGCGCCAGCAGCGCTCCGGGCGCGACCGGCCCGAGCTCGCGATCGACGGCGGCGAAGCACGCGGCGACGGTACGCTGATCGACCGTCACCGGCCGCGGCAGCCGGTTGCCGTCCGCAAGGGCGAGAACGCAGGCCGGAGCGCCGGCGGCAGCGGTGGGCGCGAGCGGCACCGCCGGCGGCAAACCGCCCGGGGTGCCGGCTGAGAGACCGTCGGGAGCGCCTGGCCGCGGTGTCCCGATGGCGCCTGGCGACGGTGTGCCG
Organism: Thermoanaerobaculia bacterium; assembly: GCA_035544375.1. Classification (GTDB taxonomy): domain Bacteria; phylum Acidobacteriota; class Thermoanaerobaculia; order Multivoradales; family UBA5704; genus JASLEW01. The sequence goes on along the minus strand of DATKFK010000612.1, from coordinate 3,007 downwards.
GCGTCGTCGAGCCACAGGACCGGCGCCGGCTGCGGCGGCAGCCGCGACGCCTGGGAACGCTGGGCCACGATGGCCCCCGGACGGGCGCGGCCGAGCAGCTGCGCCAGCCGGCCCGGAGGGTGGCGCGGATCGAGAGGCAGGAACGCGCGATCGGCGGCCAGGGTCCCCAGCAGGGCGCCCGGCAGCTCCACGCCGCGCTCGACGATGACGGCGACCGGCGCAGCCGCGGCCGCCTGCAGCCGCAGCAGGCCCCGGGCGACGGCCTGGGCCCGGGCGGCGACCTCCGCGTAGGTGAGGGAGCGGCCGCCGGACGACACTGCAGCCGCGGCGGGAGTCGCCGCGGCCCGGGCGGCGAACTGCTCGTGGATGGTGTGGAAACTCTCCAGGTCGTCGGTCGGCGTCACGGCGGATCGGCCCTCGCTCCCGCTGCGGGGATGGGCGGCTGGGGATGGACGCTAGCATGCCGCCGGTGCGCCGGCCCCGCCTTGACGGCCTGGCGCCGGATCCAGGATGGTCCCCGCCGCCTGCCGTCCAATCGGCGCCGCCCCGTGGGTCTCCACCTGAACACACACCCCTGTGCATCCGGGCGCGCGCCGGGCGTGATATCACCTCGACGATCCAAAGCGATCTGAGGTATTGACTAGTGTGTAGTACATAGTATGATGGAGTCCACGGCGGAAAGGCAGGCGACATGGAAACCGAGAGTGCTGAGCTGCGTAAGTTCCGGAAAGAGCTCAACGCCGGGGCGGTCTCGCTGGTGCTGCTGGCGCTGCTGGATCGGGCCGGGGAGCCGATGTACGGGTACCAGATCGGGCGTTCGCTCGAGGAGCTGGCGGACGGGGCACCGCTGATCAAGCAGGGCACCCTCTACCCATTGCTGCGGACGATGGAGGGCAACGGCCTGTTGCGGAGCGAGGTCGAGCCCTCGGTCACCAGCCCTCCCCGGCGCTACTACACCATCACCGATCAGGGCCGACAGCTCCTGCCGCTGTGGCGAGGCGCATGGGAGCAGACCCGAGACTTCGTGGACACGATCCTTGGCAACGCGCACGCGACCGCCGCCGCGATACCGGCCGGCTTGGAGAGCGAGCATGACCATGACTGAGACTGGCGGAGAGGTCAGGACCATCCAGGAGTACCTGGAGCGGCTGAAGGAGGAGCTTTCGGGGAGCGACCCGGCACTGATCCAGGACGCCCTCTACGACGCCGAGGAATACCTGCGCAACGCGACGGCCGGCGCCGGCGAGGCAGGTGCCGACGGCGACCGGCAGGCAGCGCTCGAACGGGCCGTGCAGCGCTTCGGCACGCCGCGCGAGGTGGCCGAGGCCTATCACCGCGACGACGCCCGGGTCGCCTCGGCGCTGGCCCAGCCGGCAGCGCCGCCGGCAACCGACCCGGCGCGGCGCATCCTGGGGGTCTTCCTGGACCCGCGGGCCTATGGCGCGCTGCTCTTCATGTTCCTGTCGCTGGTGACCGGCATCCTATACTTCACCTGGGCGGTGACCGGGCTGTCGCTGTCGCTCGGGCTGAGCATCCTGATCATCGGCCTGCCGTTCATGCTGCTGTTCCTCGCCAGCGTCCGGATGTTCTCGCTCCTGGAAGGCAGGCTGATCGAGTCCCTGCTGGGGGTGCGCATGCCGCGGCGGCCGCGCTTCGCCACCGTGGAAGGATCGATCTGGAAGCGGCTGCGTTCCTGGCTGGCCGACCGCCGCACCTGGACGACCCTGCTCTACATGGTGCTCAAGCTGCCCCTGGGAATCTTCTCCTTCGCCTTGTTCACGACCCTGATGTCGATCTCCCTGGCACTGCTGGCCGCGCCGATCTCGCAGGTCTTCTTCGACGAGCCGCTGATCCGCTTCTCGCACGATCATTACCTCTACGTCCCGCTGTGGGCCTTCCCGCTGTTCTGGCTGGCCGGCCTGCTCGACCTGCTGCTGGTCATGCACCTGGCCCGCGCCCTGGGCCGCGCCTACGGCGGCCTTGGCAAGGCCATGCTGGTGAGCGCGTAGAGGCAGATGTCCGGCCCACCCATTCCGGCGCCGGCGCCGGAGCTGTCGGCGGTCGTCGTGGTGGGCGAGCTGCGCGAGCGCGCCGGCGACTGCCTGCGCTCGCTTCTCGACCAGGGGCTGGGCGGGCGGTTGGAGGTGGTGCTGGCGGACGTGGCGGGCCCGGAAGCGCCGCCGGTGCCGGGCAGCGAGGCACCGGAGGTTCGCGTGCTGGCGCTGGCGCCGGGCACGACCTTCCCGCGGGCCCGGGCCTGCGCGGTGCGCGCGGCGCGCGGCGCCGTCGTCGCCTTCCTCGAAGAGCACACCGTGGCGCTTCCCGGCTTCGGCGAGGCGCTGGTGCGCGCCCATGCCGGTCCCTACGCCGGCGTCGGCCCCGCCGTCGTCAACGCCAACCCCGGCGTCGGCAAGAGCGACATCGCGGGCCTGCTCGCCTACGGCTACTTCTATCCGCCGTGCGGGCGCGCGGAGGTCGGCTTCCTGCCGGGCCACAACGCGAGCTTCAAGCGCGACGCGCTGCTCGCCCTGGGCGATGACCTCGACCGCCTGCTGGGCTCGGACCTGGTGCTGCAGGCGCGGCTGCTCCGGTTGGGGCACCGGTTGCTGCTCGAGCCCGCCGCGGTGTTCGCCCACCGCAACGAGGTGACCTTGCGCAGCCGCGCGCTGGGCATCTTCCTCTGGTACCGCAACTATGCGGTGCTGCGCGCGGCGGAGGGCCGCTGGTCCGCGGCGCGCCGGGCGCTCTACGTCGCCGCGACTCCCGTCCTGCCGCTGTACTTCCTGGGCCACTTCACCCGCTACGTGGCGCGGCGGCGGCGCGCCCACCTGGGCCTGCTGCTGCGCAACGTCCCGTACGTGCTGGCGTCGATGCTGGCCGGCGCCGCCGGTCAGGCGCTGGGGCTGCTGCTGGGCGCGGGGGACGCCGAGGCGAGGTTCAGCCGCTTCGAGCTCACCGCCGCCCGCCCGCTGCGCTGAGCTCGATCTCGGCACGCTCCGCGGCGGCG
>DATKFK010000611.1:0-3730 GCA_035544375.1 Thermoanaerobaculia bacterium | reverse complement strand
AACGCGGCGCACGGGCTTTTTCAGCAGCCTGCTAGCGCCGGTTGAATTTTCGCATCAGGTCCTCGATCGTCGCCGGCGCCTTGGCCGCGGGCCGTTCGCCTCCGGCCGGCCGCTTGCCCGCGGGAGCAGGCTCTGGCCGCTTGCCGGCGCCGGGAGTGGACTGCTTGGCACCTGTCGCGAATGGCTTGGCACCCGGCTGGGCTTGCTTGCCGCCCGGCTGAGGCTGCTTGGCACCCGCACCCGGCCGGGGCTGCTTCGTTTCGGACGCCGCTGGCGCGGGCCGGGGCTTGCCGGCGGGCGCGGCCGCGGCCGGCCGTGAGCCGGCGCCGCCAGCCCCGGCCCCGTCACCGCGGTCGCGCCCCCGGGCGCGCTCCGCCGCCGGCCGTGGCGCCGGCGCCGGCACCGGCTGCAACGCCTTGAGCGACAGCGCCACCCGCTCGCGCTGCGCGTCCACCTCGAGCACCTTGACGTCGACGATCTGCCCCACCTGCACCGCCTGGCGCGGATCGCCGATCCAGCGGTGCGACAGCTCCGAGACGTGCACCAGGCCGTCGCGGTGGACGCCGATGTCGACGAAGGCCCCGAAGTTGGTGACGTTCGACACCCGCCCCTCGAGCACCATCCCCGGCGTCAGGTCCTTGACGCTGGTCACGTCCGGGCGCCACTTCGGGGTGCGGAAGTCGGGGCGCGGGTCGCGGCCCGGGCGCTCGAGCTCGGTCCGGATGTCGCCCAGGGTGAAGCTGCCGAGCCCCTGGGCGGCGTCGGCAAAGCGCGCGAAGTCGAGGCGCGACACCAGGGCCGGGTTGCCCACCAGCTCGCCGAGCGGCACTCCCAGCTCGCCGGCCATGCGCTGCACCACCGGGTAGCGCTCCGGATGGACGCCGGTCGAATCGAGCGGATTGTCGCCGCCGCGCACCCGCAGGAACCCGGCCGCCAGCTCGAAGGTCCTGGGCCCGAAGCCCGGCAGCGCCAGCAGCGCCTCGCGGGAGCGGTAGGGCCCCCGGCGCTCGCGGTGCTCGACGACGGCGCGCGCCAGCCGCTCGGACAGCCCCGAGACCCGCCGCAGCAGCGGCGCCGAGGCGGAGTTGAGCTCGACGCCGACGCGGTTGACCGCGCCCTCGATCGCCGTGTCCAGCTCGCGGTCCAGGGATTTCTGGTCCACGTCGTGCTGGTACTGGCCCACCCCCAGCGACCGGGGCTCGATCTTGACCAGCTCGGCCAGCGGGTCCTGCAGGCGCCGGGCGATCGACACCGCGCCGCGCAGGGACACGTCGAGCTCCGGCAGCTCCTCGCGGGCCACCGCCGACGCCGAGTAGACCGACGCGCCGGTCTCCGGCACCACGGCAACCGCCACCTGCGCGACCGCCTCCTCGCCGGCATCGGTCAGCACCCGGCGCACGAAGACCTCGGTCTCGCGGCTCGCCGTGCCGTTGCCGATGGCGATGGCCCGCACGCCGTGACGGGCGGCCAGCGCCAGCACGGTGGCCGCGGCGAGCGCCTCGCGCTCCGGGCGCAGCACGGCGTAGATGACGTCGGTCGCCACCACCCGCCCGGTGCCGTCGACCACCGCCAGCTTGCAGCCGGTGCGCAGGCCGGGGTCCAGGCCCATGACCGGCAGCTGCCCGAACGGCGCTTGCAGCAGCAGCGCCTCGAGGTTGGCGCGGAACACCGCGATCGCCTCGGCCTCGGCCTGCTCGCGCAGCTCGGCGCGCACCTCGTTGGCGATCGACGGACGCAGCAGGCGCTTGTAGCCGTCGGCCGTGGCCGCCGCCACCTCCCGGCCGCAGGGGGACTGCAGCGGCACCCGCCACGAGGCGGCAAGCCCGGCGATCTCGCGGTCGTCGTCGATCCGCAGCTCGCTGCTCAGGAAGCCGTCGCGCTCGCCGCGCAGGATGGCCAGCAGCCGGTGCGACGGCACGCGGCGGGCCGGCTCCTGGTGGTCGAAGTAGTCGCGGTACACCGCGGCGTCGGTCTCCGCCTCCTTGCCCGGCACCACCCGTACCGCCAGGACGCCGGAGCCGGTCAGGGCCTGCCGCAGCTCGGCCCGCGCCTTGGCGCTCTCGGCCAGCCGTTCGGCCAGGACGTCGCGCGCGCCGGCGAGGGCCCCCGCCGTGTCCTCAACCCCTTTGTCCGGAGCCACGAACGGCAGCGCCAGCGTTTCGGGCATGCCGCCGGACGCGGCGCCCGCGAGCAGCGCGTCGGCGAGCGGCTCGAGGCCGCGCTCGCGGGCGATCTGGGCGCGCGTCCGGCGCTTCGGCCGGTAGGGCAGGTACAGGTCCTCGAGCTCCTGCTTGCCGTGAGCGGCGCGCACCGCCGCCTCGAGCTCGGGAGTCAGCTTCCCCTGCTCCCTCAGGCTCGCCAGGATCGCATCCCGCCGCGCCGCGAGGTCGAGGAAATAGTCCCGCCGCCGCGCCAGGACCTCGAGCTGGGCATCCTCGAGACCGCCGGTGACCTCCTTGCGGTAGCGGGCGACGAACGGCACCGTGGCGCCCTCGGCGAACAGGGCGGCGGCGGCGGCGGCCTGGTGCGGGCGGCAGCCGACCTCGGCGGCGATCGCCGCGACGAAATCGGGCTCGAGGACTGCGCTCGTGGTCATGGGGCCTCCACAAAAGGGCCGGTGCGCCGTATCCTGTAGGGAATCGCGGCGGTCCGCAAGCGGAACCTTCGCCGATTGCGACCGTTATAGAGAAGGCTGAGGAGCGATGCCGCCGACGATGGCCGAGCCGATGGAAAAGGTGGTCCTGCCGCAGGAGGCGAGCGACGCCGACCTGATGGCCGGGGTGCGCGCCGGCGACCGCGAGGCGTTCGCGGACCTGGTCGATCGCCACAAGGACGCGGTGGTGAACTACCTGACCCGCTTGACCGGCAACCGCGACCGCGCCGAGGACCTGGGCCAGGAGACCTTCCTGCGCCTCTTCCGCTCCGCCGCCGGCTATGTCGAGCAGGGCTACCTGCGCGCCTACCTGTTCCGCATCGCCACCAACCTGGTGCGCTCCGAGGAGCGCCGGGACCGCCGCCAGCGCCTGCTGCTGCCGCTGCTCGGCGGCGAGCCCGACCGCAGCGAGCCGTCGGCGCACGCCGGCCTGCTGCGCCAGGAGCTGCAGCGCCTGCTCAACGCGGCCATCGCCCGCCTGCCGCTGCGCTACCGGGTGCCGCTGGTGCTGCACGAGATCGAAGGTTGGTCCTATGCCGACATCGCCGCCGACCTCGACTGCCGCGAAGGCACCATCAAGTCACGCATCCACCGCGGGCGCCAGTCGTTGAAGCGGCAGCTCGAGACGTATTGGATTGGAGGTCTCCCATCATGGAAGAGGCAAGGCTGAATCACCTGCTGCGCGGGCTGCCGCGCGAGCCGGCGCCGGGGGGCTTCACGGCCCGGGTCCTGCGCCGCCTCGACGAGAAGCCGCGGCCGGCCCAGCCGGCAGGTGGCGCTTGGCGCCGCCTGCCGCCCAAGCAGCGCTGGCACCGGTTGATGGTCGCGACGGCGACGGTCGGCGCGCTCGGCGCTTCGGTGGGCATCTCGGTCGGGGTGCTGCAGCGCGAGCGCTCGCCCATGCCGCCGGCGGGACAGGCGTCGCTCGCGGAGCTGGCGGGTCTGGCGGCAAGCCCGGGGCAGGTCTTGTCCCAGGCGGGCCCGGCGACGCCGGAGCCAGGGGCCGCCGGCCTGGCGGCAGCGTCGATCGAGCGGACGTTCCGGCACGAGAGTGGCGGCGCCGGCGAGCTGCCGGCA
>DATKFK010000610.1:0-4187 GCA_035544375.1 Thermoanaerobaculia bacterium | reverse complement strand
GGGCGCGGCGTGGAGCCTGCCGCGGCGGATCGCGTTCCGTTTCGTCTTCTGCTACTTCCTCCTCTACAACTTCCCGTTCCCGCTCACCTGGCTCCCGGATTCCGGCCTGGACGCATTGTTCCAGGGCTACTACAAGCTCTGGGACGCCATCGTGTTCTGGGCCGGCAAGCACGTCCTGCACCTGAGCCACGAGGTCGAGAACCTGCGCGGCAAGACGGGCAGCGGCGATACGACCTACGACTACGTCCTGATCCTCTGCTATGCGGCGTTCGCGGCGTTCGCCGCGCTGGCCTGGACGCTCGCCGCCAGGCGGACCCGCGACCACCGGCGTCTCCACGAAGGCTTGCGGATCTACCTGCGCTACGCGCTCGGCTCGATCTTGATCGGCTATGGCATGGCCAAGGTCATCAAGACGCAATTCCCCTTTCCCTCGCAGGACAAGCTGATGGAACCTTTCGGCGAGGCCTCGCCGATGGGCCTGCTGTGGACGTTCATGGGCGTCTCCACACCCTACACCATCTTCGCGGGAGCCATGGAAACGCTGGGCGGCGTGCTGCTGTTCTTCCGCCGGACCACCACCCTGGGCGCGCTGGTGATCGTCGCGGTGATGACCAACGTGGTGATGCTCAATCTCTGCTATGACGTGCCGGTCAAGCAGTATTCGATTCATCTGCTGCTGACCGCGGCCTTCCTGCTGGGGCCCGACCTGCGCCGGCTGGCCAACGTGCTGGTGCTCAACCGCCCAGCCGCGCCGGCGAACGTCGCGCCGCCCTGGACCGCCCGCTGGGCCAGGATCGCCGCCCTGGGGCTCAGCATCCTGTTCCTCGGCTACCTGCTGTGGATCACTGGCAGTCAGAACCTCGAGCTCTCGAGCCAGTTCGGCCCGGGCGCGAGCAAGCCGCCCATCTACGGGACCTTCGAGGTCGAGCAGTTCATCCGCAACGGCCATGCCATGCCGCCGCTGCTGACCGACGCCAGCCACTGGCGGCGGCTGATCGTGAGCTATCCGCAAGGCCTCTCGGTGCGCTGGATGGACGGCTCCGTGCACCGCTTCCGGACGCAGTACACGCCGGCGAAACACAGCGTCGCCTTCTCCGCCTGGGAGCCCAGGAAGGGCGCGGCCGACAAACAGGGCGCCTTCACCTACTCCTTGCCCGACCCGGACCATCTGGTCCTTCAGGGGACCCTGCTGGCCGAGGCCCTCGAGGTGAGACTGCGCCGGATCGAGACCTCGAAGCTGCTGCTGGTGAACAGGGGCTTCCGCTGGGTCAGCGAGTTCCCCTTGAACCGGTAACCAGGCCGGCAGCGCCGCGCGCCAAGCAGCGGGGCCGCCCGCCATGGACGCCGCCGCGGGCCGCCGGCTAAGATCCCGCCAACGACGCGCTAGGAACAGGAGGCTTCGATGGCCAAGGGTCCGGGAGAGATCTCGCGGCGCTCGCTCTTGGGCGGCCTCGCGGCGGCAACGGCGGCGACGCTGGCGCCGCGGCTCGCGGCGGGCGCCGGGTCGAATGAGCCGCCCGGGATGGCCGTCCCGCCGGCGGGCGCCACGGGCCATCCTGCGTCCCCGGCCTCGATCGCGGTCGTCGGCGCCGGCGCGTTCGGCGCCTTCACCGCGCTGGCGCTGCGGCGGATGGGCGCCAAGGTCACGCTGCTCGATGCCTGGGGACCGGGGAACTCCCGCGCCAGCTCCGGCGGCGAGACGCGGGTGCTGCGCGCGGTCTACGCCGACCGGATCTACGTCGAGCTGGCGGCGCGCGCCTTCGATCGCTGGGCGGAGTTCGAGCGCCTCACCGGGCGCACTTTCTTCCACCCGACCGGCGCGCTGTGGATGGTCGCCGACGACTCCGACTTCGTCGCCAAGGCTGCCGAGAACCTGCGCGCCGTCGGCTTCCCGTACGCCCGCCTCGAGGCCGGCGAAGCGGCCCGGCGGTATCCGCAGATCGCCTGGAGCGGCGTGCGCTGGGCGCTGTGGGAGGAGCGTGCCGGGTTCCTGCTGGCGCGCCAGGCGTGCGCCGCGGCGGTCGACGCCCTGGTGGCCGCCGGCGGCGAGTACCGGCTGGCCCGGGTCGAGCCTGGCGCCGTCGCTTCAGGGCGCATGGACGAGCTGCGCTGCGGCGACGGCTCGCGGCTGGCCGCCGACGCCTACGTCTTCGCCTGCGGGCCGTGGCTCGGACAGCTGTTCCCCGACGTTCTCGGGCCGAGGATCAAGCCCACCCGCCAGGAGGTCTTCTTCTTCGGCACGCCGGCGGGAGATCCGCGCTTCGAGCCGCCCCGCATGCCGGTCTGGATCGAGGTCGGCGAGCGGCTGTTCTACGGCATCCCGGGCAACGAGCGGCGCGGCTTCAAGGTTGCCGACGACACGCGCGGCCCGGCCTTCGACCCCACCAGCGGCCAGCGCACCATCGGCGAGGAGACGCTGGCGCGCGCCCGCGCCCTGCTGCGCCGCCGCTTCCCGGACCTGGCCGCCGCGCCGCTGGTCGAGACGCGGGTCTGCCAGTACGAGAACTCGCCCGACCAGAACTTCGTGCTCGACCGCCACCCGGCAGCCGGCAACGCCTGGCTGGTTGGCGGCGGCTCGGGCCACGGCTTCAAGTTCGCTCCGGCCTGGGGCGAGCAGGTGGCCGCGACCGTGCTGGGCCACCGCCCTCCCGAACCCTTCTTCACCCTCGGCCGGCTCGGCAACCGCAAGCCGGCGGCAGGCTAGCGCCTCTCGACGGGCGCCGGCGGCTGCCCCCGCAGCTCCTCGACACTCCGCTGGTAGGCGGCGCGGATGGACCGCACGTAGTGGAGGAATCCCGGCAGCTGCTCGAGACGCAGGGCCTGCGGTCCGTCGCAAAGGGCGGTCTCGGGGCGCGGGTGGAAGTCGATCAGGACGCTGGTGGCGCCGGCGATGACGCCCTGGGCGGTGACGAGGAAGACGTCGGGAACGCCCTCCACCGGCCGGTCCATGCGGCCGACGCTGTGCGAGGGGTCGATGCAGACGGGCAGGCGCGTCTGGCGCCGGACCACGGGAACATGCGCGAAATCGACCAGGTTGCGATGGGGGTCGCCGAGGTGGGTCTTGACGCCGCGCAAGCAGAAGAGGATGCGCGGGTTGCCCTCGCTCGCCACGTACTCGCAGGCGTTGAGCGACTCCTCGAGGGAGATGCCCATGCCGCGCTTGAAGAGCACCGGGAACCTCTGCTGGCGGCCGACTGCCTTCAGCAGCTCGAAGTTCTGGGCGTTGCGGGTGCCGACCTGCAGCAGGACGCCCGTGGGGTCGCCCGCGGCGGCGAGCGCGTCGCGGATCTCGTCGATGTGGCGGGCGTCCGTGACCTCCATGGCGACCGCGCGGATGCCGTAGCGGCCGGCCAGCTCGAAGACGTACGGCAGGCACGCACGGCCCAGCCCCTGGAAGTCATAAGGGCTGGTGCGCGGCTTGTAGGCCCCCATGCGCGTGGTGACGATCCCCGCCGCTTGCAGGGCCGCCATCATCGCCTCGACGTGCTCCGGGGAATCGACCGCGCACAGCCCGGCGAAGACGTTGAGCGTTCGGTCGTCGAACGTGACGCCGTTGTAGTCGAACCCGGCGGTCTCGGCCCCGCCGTCGTGGCGGCCGATCAGCCGGTAGCGCGTCGAGACGCGCACCACCCGCAGCACGCCAGGCAGGCTCTCGAACAGGTCGGTCGGCACCGCCGCCGTGGGGCCGACGAGGTGGATCTCGGTCAGCTCGTGCTGCGTGCCGCGGTAGGTGTAGGGACGGACCTCGATGCCCGCGAACCGCCCGGCGATCCGCGTCACCTCGCGGACCGTGGCGCCGGGGTCCTCCTCCATCGGCTTGAGGACGACGATCATGAGCAGCGCACTCTAGCACCGCGCACCGCCATTGGCACGCGGCGTGCAGCCCGGCCATCCGGCAGAGACATGCCGCCATCGTCAGGAGGCTACCGACCTTGGAAGGCACCTGGGGTGCGAGTCAAAGACAGCCGCCGAGCCTCGTCCCGCACCGGGACGACCGGACCGTGAACGCCGCGCGCCGGCGGCTCTCCACCGGCCTGCTGGCGGCAGCGGCGGTGCTGGCGCTGACGTTCGGGTCGGGCTGCACCAGCACCGCGACCAAGCGCCACGTCTATCACTACAACGATCCCGTCCCGCCGGAGGAGCTCGCCTTCCGCCGCTCGCTCGACAGCTTCGGCAACGTGATGCTC
>DATKFK010000609.1:0-4273 GCA_035544375.1 Thermoanaerobaculia bacterium | reverse complement strand
CCTCGGCGCCGCCGGCGTCACCGCGATCGGCATCACCAACCAACGCGAGACGGTGGTGGTATGGGAGCGAGCGACCGGCCGGCCGATCGCCAACGCCATCGTCTGGCAGGACCGCCGCACCGAGCCGGCCTGCGAAGGGCTGCGGCAGGCCGGCTGGCAACCGCGCATCGCCGACCGCACCGGGCTGACGCTCGATCCCTATTTCTCGGCCACCAAGCTCGCCTGGCTGCTCGATCACCATCCTGGCGCTCGGGCCGCCGCGGCAGCCGGGCGGCTCGCCTTCGGCACGGTCGATTCGTGGCTGATCTGGAACCTGACGGGCGGCGGCGTGCATGCGACCGACGCCACCAACGCCTCCCGCACGCTGCTCTACGATCTCGAGACCGGCGACTGGGACCCCGAGCTGCTGCGCCTGTTCGACGTGCCGCGCGAGCTGCTGCCGCCGGTCCGCGCCTCCGCCGAGATCTACGGCGAGGCCGCCGCCGGCTGCCTGGGGGCGCCGGTCCCGATCGCCGGCGTGGCCGGCGACCAGCAGGCGGCGCTCTTCGGCCAGGCCTGCTTCACTCCGGGCATGGCCAAGAGCACCTATGGCACGGGCGCATTCCTGCTGCTCAACACCGGCAAGCGGCCGGTCCGCTCCACCCACGGGCTGCTCTGCTCGCCGGCCTGGCGGCTGGCTTCCGGCACCGGCTTCGCACTGGAAGGTAGCGTGTTCGTGGCCGGCGCCGCCGTGCAGTGGCTGCGTGACGGCCTCGGTCTCATCCGCGCCGCCGCCGACGTCGAGGCGCTTGCGGCCAGCGTCCCGGACAGCGGCGGCGTCGTGCTGGTTCCCGCCTTCACCGGCCTCGGCGCGCCGCACTGGGCGGCCGGAGCCCGCGGCGCCCTGCTGGGCCTGACCCGCGGCACCGCCGCCGGCCACCTCGCGCGCGCCGCCCTCGAGGGGATCGCCCACCAGGTGGTGGACGTCCTTGGCGCCATGGCGGCGGACCTGGGCAGCGAGGGCGGGACCGGCGCGGCCGGTGCCGCCGACCTCGGCCAGGATGCCCCAATCGGCAGTGGCGGCGAGCCGCGAATGGGCGGCAGCTCTGCCGGCGCGCTCGGCGGCGGGCTTGCCGAGCTGCGGGTGGACGGCGGCGCGGCCGCCAACGACCTGCTGCTGCAGATCCAGGCGGACCTGGCCGGGATTCCGGTGGTGCGCCCGCGGGTGCGGGAGACGACGGCCCTGGGAGCCGCCTACCTGGCCGGCCTGACGATGGGGGTCTTTCGCGACCTCGACGAGATCGCCGCGCGCTGGCAGCCCGAGCGCCGCTTCGAGCCCGCCGCCTCCCGCGCCTTGCGCGAGGAATCCAGGGAGCGCTGGGCGCAGGCGGTGCATGCCACGTTGCAGGCGGCGGACCTGGCCGGCCCACGGCCGCGGACGCAGCCGCAGGACGGCACGCCAGGCCGGGCCGGCGAGCGATGACCGCCGGGGCCGGCGCTGCCGGCGGCTTTATTTTGGCTGGCGGCTGCGGGAACCGGTGACGGAGAAGAAGATCGCGAGGGCGAGGCAGGTGACCAGGCTCGCCGCCAGGTTGACGAAGGCAAGGACGAAGGCGAGGGCGTAGAGCGGCGGTCCGAAGCGATAGCTGCGGTCGATCTCGGCGATGGCGGCGTCGGAAGCGGCGCGATCGAGCAGGCGGCGGCCCCGCGCGGCGTGGCGCCACAACAGGTTGAAGACAATGGCGATGGCGAAATAGCTGGCACTGTAGAGCGCGGCGGCGGCGGTGGCTTCCCGGCGCTGCAGGTACGCGGCGACCAGCGCGGTCGGGAACGGCACGAAGGTGACGAACAGCAGCAGCAGGCCGTTGAGGTACAGGAAGAAGTGATCGGTCCGCCGGATGAGGCTGAACAGCAGGTGGTGATTGACCCACATCACCAGGATGCTGAGGAAGCTGGTGAGATAGGCGAGCAACGTCGGCCACTGCGCGATCAGGGCGGCGAGCAGCCCGTGAGCGCCGAGCGGTCCGGGGCCGGCCGGCAGCTCCGACGGCTTCGGCACCTTGAGGTCGAGCACCAGCAGGGTGATGGCGATGGCGAACACGCCGTCGCTGAACGCTTCGAGCCGCCCCGTCTCCTTCTCGTCGCCTGAAGGAGGGCTCTCCCGACCGCTCTCCGCCGGTGCCGGGGATTTGCGCGCGCTCACGCGGGCACCTTCTACCGCGGCGCCGCCGCGAGGCTGGCGCGCTCGGCGGCCAGCCTTTTCCGGTAGGCTGCCTCGGCAGCCGCGACGTAGCCGCGGTAGCCCTGGGGATCGACGAACGGGTTGGGCTTCGCCCCCTCGCGCCGGCGGCGGGCCTTGTCCGCGCCGCCGTAGAAAGAGGCATGCGAGCCGAGGAACACGTCACAGGGCAAGGCCGCGAGCTTCGCGAAGGTGCGCGCGTAGTCCTCGGCGATTCCCGGATAGGTGGGATGGTCGAGCAGCCGGTATCCGGGCAGGACCGAGGTGCTGCAGACGAAGACCACGTCATAGCGCCTGCCGTCGCCGGCTGCCTGCATGCTCCAGGTGGTGCAGCCGCGGGTGTGGCCCGGTGTCAGGTGGGCGACCAGCGTCGTGTCGCCGAGTGTCACCGGCTCGCCGTCGCGCAGCAGGTGATCGACCTTGACCGGCGGGAACGGCAGCTCGTCGCCGAAAAGGGGATCGCCGCGGCCGCCGGCCTCGAGCAGCGGGGCGTCGCCGGCACTGGCCAGCAGGCGCGCTCCGCTCCAGGCCTTGAGCTGCGCCAGGCCGCCGGCATGATCGTAGTGGGCGTGGCTGTTGAGGAGGATCTTGACGTCGCGCAGCGAGAAGCCCAGGCGTGCGAGGTTGTCGCGGATCTGCGGCGCCGTCTCCACGAAACCGCCGTCGATCAGGATGAGGCCGCCGCCGGTCGCGATCAGAAACGAGGTGACGTCGCTCGCGCCGACGTAGTAGAGACGGCCGAGGATGGGGAACGGTTCGACCGGCTGGTTCGACGCTCGCGACGCCGGATCGGCCTGGCCCGCGAGGCGGGGCGGCGCAAGCAGGACGGCGAAAGCGGACGCCGCGAGCCCGGCGGCGGCGAGCGCCATGGACCGCCACAGCCGCGGCCGGGCGGCGCCGGCTCGCCTTCGACGCCGCGGCACCGAGCGGGACGTGGTGGGTGGTCTTTCCAGACTGTTCGCGTTCAGGTTTCTGCCTCGCCGCGGGACGCCGGGGCGCGCTAGATGTGGATGCGGGCGATCGCTCCCAGGGTCACGGTGCCGGTGTTGACGCCCTTCAGCTCGTTGAAGGCGTGGAAATGATAGTTGGCGTTGACGTCCAATGTGAAGCGCGGCAGCAGGTGCAGGTTGATACCGGCCCGCGCCACGTAGAAGGGGCTCGAGAAGTCGTTGGCGAAATCCTTGGAATAGATGGTGCCGATGCCGACGCCGCCATAGACGAAGCCGCCGACCAGGACGAAGGCCTGGGGCGAGATGGCGTAATGGGTCGAGCCGCCGAATCCCTGTCCGAAATACTCGCCGTCGAGCTCGAACTTGAGCAGCGCGCCGGGGCTGTACTGGTAGGAGAGGAGATAGGAAACGCCGCTGCGCCTGATGTGGCCGAAGCCCTCGCTGCGCAGGTCGTCGACGGTGCGCCAGGAGTGGAGGCCGAAGCCGATCGAGGAGTCGGCGGCGGCCCGCCGGGGGGAAGCCGCCCAGGCCAGGGTCGCCAGCATCAGCACGATCAGCTGCGCGTTTCTCGCCATCCTTGGCATGCTCGTCACCTTTCGCGAGTGGGGCTGCCTGCCGCAAGCCGGCGCCCGCCGGACGCGCCGACGATATCGCGAGACAGGCGCGGCCCGCACGCCATCGCGCGGTCAGCGCGCGCCAGCCGGCGCCAGGGGAAGCGAGCGGGTGACCGGCGGCAGGCAGAGCCGGTCGTTGCAAACCTGGTAGGTGAGCGGCAAGGCGGTGGCGTGCGGGGCCGCCTCGCCGCGGATGACGGCCAGCCCGCTGTAGACGGCGAGCTCCTCGGGAGCGAAGGCCGACCGGAAGCGCCCGGCGGCCGGGTAGGCGAGACCTCTGACTTCGCCGCCCACCCTGGTCGGCACGAGGAATGGGAACGAGGCCGGGTTCGAGTTGACGTGCCAGCCGTCGCGTATCCGCAGCGTCACCGCGAAGGGCCGCCATCCGTCGCTCGCAACACCGCGTGCGCCGCGGGCAGCAGCGGGACCGCCGGCAGCACCGGCAGCACCGGTGCCGCCGGGGGCCCCCGCGTCCGGCCGCGGCACCGGCG
>DATKFK010000608.1:0-2670 GCA_035544375.1 Thermoanaerobaculia bacterium | reverse complement strand
GGTTCTGGGAGTTGAGCCCGTCTGCGGAGGCAACTTCCTCCGACAATCTCCTAAAGCTCCCTCTCCTCCCCCCGCGCCGTCTCCCTCCACGACGCGGGGCTTTTTGTTCCTGGCTCCCACGGCCGCCCCCTCCCCTGCGCTTCGGCCAACGGTTTTCGTTCTTGGCGATAGGCGATAATGGTGCGGGCGCCAGCCCAATCTCCTCATGAACGCGCGCGTCGAGCTGCCCCTCTGGTTGGTCGTGCTCCTGCTCGGGCTCGCGGCCTGGGCGGCGCTCGACCGGCTGCTGGTCCCAAGCGTCCGCTGGTACCTGCGCCGCCGCGTCAACCGCGTCATCGACGAGCTCAACACCCGCCTGAAGATCGGCATCCAGCCGTTCCAGCGCACCCGCCGCCAGGTGCTGATCGACCGCCTGCTCTACGATCCGATGGTGGTGCAGGCCGCCGAGGCCAGCGCCCGCGAGCGGCAGATGCCGCGCGAGGTGGTGCTCGCCGAGGTCGAGCGTTACGCCCGCGAGATCGTTCCTGCCTTCAACGCCTACTTCTACTTCCGGCTGGGCACCTGGATCTCGCGGCGGGTCGCGCGCCTGCTCTACCGCGTGCGGCTGGCCGCCAGCGACGAGGCGGCGCTGGCCGAGGTGCCAGCCGAATCGACGGTCGTTTTCCTGATGAACCATCGGAGCAACATGGACTACGTGCTGGTGGCGTATCTGGCGGCCGATCGCACCGCCCTCTCGTACGCGGTCGGCGAGTGGGCGCGGATCTGGCCGCTGCAGACGCTCATCCGCGCCACCGGCGCTTACTTCGTGCGCCGCAACTCGCGCGATCCCCTCTACCGGCGGGTCCTGGAGCGCTACATCCAGATGGCCACCGGCGCCGGGGTGACGCAGGCCGTCTATCCCGAGGGCGGCCTGACCCGCGACGGCCGCCTGCGGCCGCCCAAGCTGGGCCTGCTCGGCTACATGCTGCGCACCTTCGATCCCGCGGGCGAGCGCGACCTGGTGTTCATCCCGGTCGGCATCAACTACGACCGCACTCTCGAGGACCGCACCCTGCTGCTCGATGCGCCGCCGGCAGCCGCGGACGGCACGGCGCCCGCGCCGCCCCCGCGCCGTTCGCGCCGTCCCGGGCCGGGCCCGGCGCGCGCCCTGGCCACCACCGTGGGCTTCGTCTGGCGCCAGCTCTTGCTGGCGGCGCGCAGCCGCTGGCACCGCTTCGGCTATGCCTGCGTCACCTTCGGCGCCCCCATCTCGATGCGCCGGCACCTGCGCGAGCGCCGGCTCGACTTCCGCGCGCTGGCGCCGGCGGAGCAATCCGCACGGCTGGCGGCGATCGGGGAGGAGCTGATGGCGGCGGTGGGCGCGGTGGTGCCGGTGGTGCCGGTGGCGCTGGTGGCTTCCGTGTTCGTCGAGCGCGCCGGGGGCGCCGGCGCCCGCCCGGGACCGCTGTCGCTGCTCGAGCTGAAGGCGGCGGCGTGGCGGCGGATGGCCGAGCTCGAAGCCGCGGGCGCCCGCGTCTACGTGCCGCGGCAGGACCAGGAATATGCCATCGAGGCCGGCCTGCGCATGCTCACCCTGCGTCACCTGGTGGAGGAGCGGCAGGGCCTCTACGCCGCCCGCGAGGCCGAGCTGCCCCTGCTGCGCTATTACGCCAATTCGATCGCCCACTTTGCCGCCGCCGGGCCCGGCGCCGCCGCCGACGGCCAGGCCGCCGGCGCTCCTTCTCCGGACAGCCCGAAACTCGCCGCCGTTCCCGCCGTATCCACGCCTTGATATGAGCAAGCGCCGCAGCTCGCGCCGGAAGGACGCCGCCGGCCTGGCGGTCCCCGCCCGGCGGCACCGCGGCCAGGCCTGGGGGACCCGGGCGCAGGGCTTTGGCAAGTTCCTGCGCGAATACACGGCGGGCCTCAACCGGCGCGACATCAAGCGCCTCTTCGACCGCGACGCGGCCAGCGCCTACTCGGTGCTGACGCGCGATCACGCGCAGCTGCCCGAGCCGAAGGGCCGCGGCAAGCGCTTCCTGTTCCGCGCCAGGCTGGCCTTCCTCGGCCTGTCGTACAAGCTGACGCCGGCGCGGCGCGCGGTCTTCGCGCTGTCGCTGGTCTGCCTGGTGATCGCGCTGATGACCGGCGACTACACCTACAGCACGGTGCAGCACGGCCACACCGTCAAGGTCAGCGTCGACTTCTCGCCGTTCTGGTTCCTGCTCGCGAGCGGCGGGCTGACGTTCCTGCTGGCGCTAGAGCTGGTGGATCGGGTGCGGGTGCGCGACGAGCTGCAGGTGGCGCGCGAGCTGCAGGCCGAGCTGCTGCCGCACGGCGCGATCCAGCTGCCGGGGTACCGCGTCGCCCACTCCTACCGCACCGCCAACGAGGTGGGAGGCGATTATTACGAGGTGATGCCGCTGCCCGGC
This sequence comes from Thermoanaerobaculia bacterium, assembly GCA_035544375.1. Classification (GTDB taxonomy): domain Bacteria; phylum Acidobacteriota; class Thermoanaerobaculia; order Multivoradales; family UBA5704; genus JASLEW01. The sequence goes on along the minus strand of DATKFK010000608.1, from coordinate 259 downwards.
GGACGGGTGGCGCTGATGGTCGGCGACGCCACCGGGCACGGCATGGCGTCGGGCCTGGTGATGGCCATCGCCAACGCCACGCTCAAGACCGCCCTCGACCTCGACCCCGACCCGCGGCGGGTGATCGCGCTGCTCAACCGCACCCTTTGCCGCACCGGCACGCGGCGCACCTTCATGACCGTGTTCTACGCGCTGCTCGCTCCGGCCGCCGGCGACCTGGTGTCGGTCTGCGCCGGCCACCCCTTCCCCCTGCTGCGCC
>DATKFK010000607.1:0-2168 GCA_035544375.1 Thermoanaerobaculia bacterium | reverse complement strand
GCCGCCAGATCGCTCGCAAGGCGGGGGTCCAGCGGTGCGAGGGCGGCAGCTTCCTCGAGTGCCGCCACGGCTGCTGGCAGGCGGCCCACGGCCAGCTCGAGCAACGCCAGGTCTGCCAACTGCTGGCCACCATGGCCACCTCGCGCCAGCCGCACCGCCAGGCGGCGGAGCTCCGGCCTGTCCGCGGTCTCCCGCGCGAGAGGGGTTCCCCTCGGTGCATGGCCAAGCCCGACCCAACGCCCAGGGCCTGGGCGCATGGGAGCGAGGAGCTTCGCCAGCTCGCGCCGCCCCGGCCAGGCTTCGGAGCCGGTATCCTGACCGCGGCGACAGGTCGTCCACAGGCCCGCCGTCGCCGCGACGCCAAGGCCGATCACGGCAAGCGCCATGCCGTGGAGACGATCGTTCACGCTGTAGCTCGCGGCGGCCCGAGCCGTTGCAAGATACGCTCGCTCGCAGTCGCCGCGGGCCGATGGTCGCTCATCGCCGAAGTAGCGAGCCGCTGCTACAGGCTCGCAGTGAGGGTTGCGCGAGGGCGACGTATAGCACATCTGCACGTTCATAGCTCGCTTCCTGGACCTCCCTTCGATGCAGCCAATGCAGCGGCAGGGCTGGGGGGCCGGGCCTTGATCGCTCTGCTATAGACGGACAGCTTGGCGGTTCTCGCACTCGCCCTGCGCCCGTTCTGCATTTGCACCACCTCTCCCCTGTCTCCGTTCCCGCGCCGCCGCGCACCACGCGTAGGGATGCACCACACCCCCGGTTTCGACGATCGGCGGCACCCCGCCCGGCGTCCGACTGTCCTGCCGCTCGCGTGGAGCGGCACCAGGGAGGCTGCCGCTGCTCGCGGGATTGGCAAGGAGGAGAGAGATGAAGAAAGCTGTGCGTAAGATCACCCTGTGCAGAGAGACGCTGTGCCAGCTCGAAGGCAGCGCGCTCGCCATCCCCCGCGGCGGCCTCACTGCCCTCTGTACCGCGACCTGCCCGATCAACACCTGCAATTGCACCAAGCTCTGCACCCACAACATCAACCAGAGCTGCACGACCTGCTAGCGGCCTAGCAACCGCCGGGACCGTCGCCCGCGCCGCCGCCGGCCCTTTGCGCCGGACGGGCCCGCGGCGGTCCCGCGGCCCGCTCGCGCGCACGCCGCCGGTTCGAGGCGGTGCGGGCGCCGGTCCGCCGCGGCAACCGGGCCGCCGTATACAAACCTCGCTGTCGCGCGACGACACCGGGCCCGGCGCCTGCGAGCTGGTCTGGGTCGAGGAGTTGCAGCGCGGCAGGCGCCTCTACCGCTGAGGCGCCGGCGAGCGAGCCTTCACAGGTCGATTTTCGCCATCAGCCGCTTGATCGCCGCGGCGCTCTGCATGATGTAGAAGTGGGCCGAGGGCACGCCGCTCAGAAGCAGCTCCTCGAGCTGCCGCCGCGCCCATTCGACGCCGATGTCGAGCACGTGCTCGGGCTTGGCCGCCAGGACTTCGTCGGAGAGCTCGGCCGGGATCTCGACGTGGAAATTGCTGGGAATCGTGGACAGCTGCTTGCCCGAGCTCAGGACCTTGAGCCCGGGGATGATCGGCGCGGTGACGCCCAGGGCCCGGCAGACCTCGACGAAATGGAAATAATGGCGGTTGTCGAAAAACATCTGGGTAACGACGTAGTGCGCGCCGGCCTCCAGCTTCTCCTTGACCCGCCGCGCGTCGAGCTGCAGGTTCGGCGCCTCGAAATGCTTTTCCGGATAGCCGCCGACGCCGACGCAGAAATCGGAAGGCTCGGCGTCCAGCAGGTCCTCTTCGAGGTAGCGGCCGCGGTTCATCGCCGCGATCTGGCCGACCAGGTCGCACGCGTAGCGGTTGGCGCTGCGGCCGTGTTGCAAAGGCTTTTCGTAGCCGCTGTCGTCGCCGCGCACCGCCAGCACGTTGTCGATGCCCAGGTACTTGAGCTCGATCAGGAAGTCCTCGGTCTCCTCGCGCGTGAAGCCCTGGCAGAGGATGTGCGGCACGGCGTCGATCTGGTACTTGTTCTGCAGCAGCGCGCAGACCCCCAGGGTCCCCGGACGCTTGCGCTTGACCCGGCGCTGGATGCCTTTCGAGGTCTCTTCGTAGATGACTTCCGCCGCGTGGCTGGTGATGTCGATGAACGGCGGGCGGTACTTGACCAGGTCGTCGATCAGGAC
>DATKFK010000606.1:0-3070 GCA_035544375.1 Thermoanaerobaculia bacterium | reverse complement strand
CGTGCCTCCCGGTAGGTCACGTACGGCGTCAGGGTGTCGCGGAAGGAGGCCAGCGAGAAGCCGGCGAAAGCCAGCAGCAGGAGCGCTCCGATCAGGTACAGGCGACGGTTCATGGCTCTCTCTCCGAAGGGGCAGCGCCGTGGGGATGACGGGAGGCGGTTTCGAGCTCGCGCACCGTCCGGTCCAGGCGGCGGTCCAGGCGCCACAGATACAGGAAGATACCGGTCCAGATGACCAGGTTGACCACCATCACCCAGTGGATGCTGCCACTCACCTGGCTGACTTGCATGCCGTGTCTCTACCAGTGTCTCGCTACTAGTTACTAGTGCCCGGAGCGGCGCCTGCCGGGTCAATCGGGGCAAATGCCGGCGCGTCCGCCGCGGTGCGGTGCTCGGCCAGCGCCGACAGGCCGAGCAGGCGGGTGCGCAGGCCGTGCAGCCAGAAGAACAAGGCGGTGAAGCCCGCCCCGCTGGCCAGCAGCACCTGCAGCATGCGCGTCTCCATCTCGACGCGCCCGCGGGCGTTGATCACCGGCTCGGGGTGCAATGAAAAGGTGATGCGCGGCACGACGAAGATGAAGAAGGGCGTCACCACCAGCCCCAGCGCCGCGTAGGCGGCGGCCAGGCGGGCCCGCTTCTCGGCGTCCTCCACCGCGTCGCGCAGCGCCAGGTAGGCGCCGTTGAAGATCAGCGCCATCACGATCGAGGTCTGGCGCGGGTCCCAGTTCCAGTAGGCGCCCCACATGATGCGCGACCAGATGGCGCCGGTGACCGTCGCCAGCACCCCGAAGACCAGCCCCAGCTCGATCGCCGCCCGGGCGGCGCGATCGTGGCGCGGGTCGCGAGGCGGGAGGGTCCCGAAGAGGTAGCGCAGGCTCGCCACGCCGGCGGTCATGAAGGCGACGAACGCCACCCAGGCCATCGGCACGTGGAAGAACAGGATGCGGCTGGACTGGCCGATGAACTTCGCCGCCAGCGGCGCGTACTCGAAGGCGCCCCAGATCACCGCGGCGATCCACAGCCAGAGCAACCAGGCGGCGGCAGTCCTTTTCATGGATTCTTCATGGATTCCAGACGACCGGGAAGAGCATCAGGCCCGCGGTGGTGACCGCGCCATCATACAGCAGCAACTGCACCATCGCCACGCCCGCCCCCCCCTGGCTCACCGGCCCTTCCGGCCCTCCCGGAACGCCGCCGGCAAAGGCGGCCCGCGTCAGCTCGACCGCCAGCAGGAGCAGCGGCAGCAGCACCGGAAAGGATAGCACCGCGAAGAGCGTGCCCTGGCCGCGCGCCTGGGCGATGATCGCCGCCACCAGCGTGCTGCCCGCCGCCAGCCCGAAGCCGCCCGCCGCCAGGGTGGCGACGAGCAGGCCGGGCCGCGGCACGTCGAGGTTCATGACCGCCAGGAAGAGCGGCGCGACCAGCGCCTCGAGGGCGGCCAGCACGCTCGCCGAGTAGGCGAGCTTGCCGCAGAACAGCGCCGACGGCGTCGCCGCCAGGCGCAGGGCGGTGGCGGTCTGGGTCTCCTCCTCGTGGACGAAGGCGCGTGGCAGGCCGGCGGCGGCGGCAAAGAGGAGGATGAGCCACAACAGCACCGGCAGCGTCTCGGTGGCGCGGCCGGGCGCGGCGCCGAGCGGCCCGAGGCTGGCGCTCACCACCACCAGGGTGTTGATGGCGAAGAGCGCCAGGGTGTTGAGGGCGTAGCGGGTGCGCAGCTCGCTGCGCCACTCCTTGGCGAACACCGCCGCCGCCTCACGCGCCCAGGTCGAGGCGGGCCGCGACACTGCCGGTCTCTCCGATGTCCAGGGGCACGGGGTTGGCGATGACGGCCAGGCCGGGCGGGGCGCCCGGACCGGGCGCGAGGTGCTCGGCCAGCAGCCGGTGGGCGATCGCCACGCCGGCGGCGTCGAGGTTCTGGAAGGGCTCGTCGAGCAGCAGCAGGCGCGGCCGGTGGAGCAGCGCCCAGGCCCAGCGCAGGCGCTGCCGCATGCCCGACGAGAGCGCCGCCGCCAGGCGGTCGGGGGGCAGCTCGACGCGCCGCAGCAGCTCGTCGCCGCGTTCACGCCCGAAGCCGCGCAGCCGGCAGAAGAAGGCGAGGTTCTCGGCGGCGGTCAGCTCGCCATAGAAGGCCAGATCGGGCGCCACCAGGCCGATGCGGCGGCGGCGGCCGGCGGCGTCCAGGGGAGCGGCGTCCTCGCCCTCGCGGAGCTCGATCTCGCCCGAGTCGGGCGCCAGCAGGCCGGCGAGGCAACGCAGCAGGGTGCTCTTGCCGGAGCCGTTGCGGCCGGTGACCAGCAGGGCCTCGCCCGCCGCCACCGACCCCGACACCCCGCCGAGGACCGCCAGGCGGCCGAATCGCCGGCACACCCGGGCGAAGCGCAGGGCAGAGGGCATGGGCCGCGAGTATAACCTCGGCGCCCGGCAGTGCCGGACGGACGGGGCGCGGTGCAGTAGCATGGCCGGACGATGAGCAGGCGGACGAGCGTCATCCCCCCGATCTTCATGTCCCCGATCTTCATGCCCCGCTTCTTCATTCGCGCGGGCTGCCTCGCGCTGATCGCCGCCTGGGTCCTGGCGCCCGGGGCGGCCGTCGGGGCTGCCCCGCCCTCCGACCTGCCGGTGATGCAGCCCCCCGACCTGGTGTTGCGCGCGATGCTGCTGCTGGTCGCGGAGCGGCGGATCTACGAGCCGGTGACGGTGCTCGAGGCCCTGAAGGCGGGTCCCCCGCTGCGCGCCGAGCTGGCGGCGACACTGGGCCGCATCCCCGGACCGGAGGCGGGCTCGACGCTCGCCGGGCTGCTGATCGACGACCGGCCCGAGGTGCGGCGCGCGGCGGCGTTTGCCATGGGGGTGCGTGGCGATGCCGCCGCGCGGCCGGCGCTGCTCCAGGCCATGCAGGACCCCGACCGGGAGACCGGCGCCATGGCCGTGGAGGCGCTGGGGCGGCTGGCGACGCCGCTGGTGCAGGTGGCCGGGCAGCTGCTGCAGGTGCCCGAGGGGGAGCGCTGGCCGCGCCTCCTCCCCTACCTGTTCCGCTTCAAGGACGAGGGGGCGTTGCCGCTTGCCGAGCA